>DATKKJ010000040.1 GCA_035543055.1 Terriglobales bacterium
ACGACGACCGCTTCCGGCATCGGCCGGCCGCCGGTGATGCGCTTCAGGAACTCGGGCACGTCCGCCGGGGAGTCGGGGCTGCCGTGGGCGAGGAGCAGGACCGCGAGTTTGGGGTCGGGGGCCACGTCGTATCGATTTCAGATCTCAGATTGCAGATTTCAGATTGAAGATTTCTCGAAAGTATCGGCCAGATCTGAAATCTGAATTCTGCAATCTGAAATCCGCAATCGGGTTTTCTTCCTACTGCACCACTTCAGTCATGGAGAACTCTCTCACGAACTCGACCAGCGCTTTCACGTTCTCCACCGGCGTTTCCTGCAGGATGCCGTGTCCGAGATTGAAGATGTGTCCCGGTCGTCCGGCGGCGCGGCGCAGGACCTCGTGGGCGCGGCGCCGCAGGGTCTTCTGGTCGGCGAAGAGCAGCACCGGGTCGAGGTTCCCCTGGACCGCAGCCTTGTATTCGACGCTCGCCCAGGCTTCGTCCAGGGGGATACGCCAGTCCACCCCGATGACATCGGCGCCGGTCTCGGCCATCGAGGGCAGCAGGGTGGCGCTGTCGGTGCCGAAATAGATGATCGGGGCGCCGGACTTCTTGAGCTCCTGCACCAGCTTGCTCACGTGAGGCAGAACGTGCTCGCGGTAATCCTCGACGCTCAGGCATCCCACCCAGGAGTCGAAGACCTGGAAGGCGTCGGCGCCGGCCTTCACCTGCTCCTGCGAGTAGGCGGCGAGCACGTCGACGAGCTTTTGCATCAACTCGCCCCAGGCGCGCGGCTGGGTGTACATCATCTTCTTAGTGTGGACGTAGTTGCGCGAGCCGCCGCCCTCGATCATGTAGCTGGCCAGGGTGAAGGGCGCGCCGCAGAAGCCGATGACCGGCCGCGAATCCCCGAAATGCTTGACCACGGCGCGGATGGCGTCGGAGACGTAGCCGAGTTCCCGCCAGCGGTCGGTGCGCAGGGCGCGCACATCGTCGGGTTCGCGCACCGGCCGTTCGATCACGGGCCCTTCGCCGGCGGCGAAGTGGAAGGGCAGGCCCATGACCTCGAGCGGCAGCAGGAGGTCGGCGAAGATGATGGCGGCGTCCACGTCCAGGATCTCGGCGGCCTCGACGGTGACCTGGGCGGCCAGCTCCGGCTTCTTGCAGATCTCGACCAGCGAATGGTGCTTGCGGATGGCGCGGTACTCGGCCATGTAGCGGCCGGCCTGGCGCATGAACCACTGCGGGGTGACGTCCACCGGCTGGCGGCGGCAGGCGCGGACAAAGCGGGAATTGGACGCGGACATTCGACTCTTACTGTACCAAAAGGCCCGCACTCCCCGGTGTGACCGGTGAACGGCCACCGGTGATTGGCATCACATGGAGGCAGCAGCCACAGGAGCTTCCCGACGTCAATCCTGAGGGGCTTCAGCCCCGAAGGACCTCGCGTGCTGCACGCGAGATGCTTCGGCCCTAAAGGGCCTCAGCATGACGCCACGCGATTGCTCAGGCCGCGGCCCGGGCCATCAGCTCCTTACGGCTCAGGCCCAAAATGCCGTGCTTGTTGCCCACGTTGCGGAACGCCTGGATGGCGCGGTCCAGGTGATGGCGCTCGTGGGAGGCGGAGAGCTGGGTGCGGATGCGGGCCTGGCCCTTGGGCACCACCGGGAAGAAGAATCCGACGGCGTAGATGCCTTCGGCGAACAGGTCGCGGGCGAAGTCCTGGGCCAGCTTGGCGTCGTAGAGCATGACCGGCACGATCGGGCTCTCGCCTTCTTTGATGTCGAAGCCGGTGTCCTTCAGCAGGCGTCGCCAGTACTTCGCGTTCCATTCCAGCTTGTCGCGGCGCTCGGTCCCGCGAGTGATGATGTCCATGACTTTCATGGCGCCCGCCACCACCACCGGGGGCACCGCATTGGAGAACAGGTAGGGTCGGGCGCGCTGGCGGCACAGTTCGACCAACTCGCGGCGGCCGCTGACGATCCCGCCGGAGGCACCGCCCAGAGCTTTGCCCAGGGTGGTGGTGATGACGTCGATCTTGCCCATCACGCCGCAATGCTCGTGGGTGCCACGTCCGGTTTTGCCGATGAAGCCGGTGGCGTGCGAATCGTCCACGAAGACCATGGCGTTGTACTTCTCGACCAGGGCGACGATCTGGTCGAGCTTGGCCAGGTCGCCATCCATAGAGAAGACGCCGTCGGTGATGACCATGCGGAAGCGCTTGTCCTGGTGCTCCTGGAGTTTCTCCTCCAGGTGGGCCATGTCGGAGTGCTTGTAGGTGTCCTGCATGGCCTTGGCCAGGCGCATGCCGTCCACGATGGAGGCGTGCACCAGCCGGTCGGCGATCATCACGTCCTGTTCCGACAGGCAGGCCTCGAAGAAGCCTCCGTTGGCGTCCATGCAGGAGGGGAAGAGCAGCGTGTCTTCGGTGCTCAGGAAGTCCGTGAGCCGCTTTTCCAGCGCAGCGTGGATGTCCTGCGTACCGCAGATGAAGCGCACCGACGACATCCCGTAGCCGCGGTCGTCCAATCCGTCGTGGGCGGCGGCGATGACCTCGGGATGGCTCGACAGGCCGAGGTAGTTGTTGGCGCACATGTTGATGCACGTCCGGGGCTGTGCGCCGGTGGGGAACTCCACCTCGATCTCGGCGGACTGCGGGGAATGGATCAGGCGTTCTTCCTTGAACAGGCCGGCGTCCCGGAGTCCCTGGAGGTCGGCCTGGTAGGTAGTGCGGACTGCGTCGGAGTAAGCCATGAGTTCACCTCGGTCGGCGAATTGATTCGGCCGCGCCCTGCTCAGGCGGCGGTCAGCTTTGCCGCCTGGAAATGGCGGACCAGGGCCACGATGCTGCGCACGCTGTCGAAGGCCTGGGGCGTGGCGTCGGCGTCGGGGATCCGGATGGCGTATTTCTTTTCCAGGAAGCGCTTGAGAGAGACCATGGAGAAAGAGTCCACGATGCCGCCCGAGATCAGGGGCGTGGTCTCGGTGATCTCGCGGTCGTCTCCTTCCTCCAGGTATTCCTTGATGACGTAATTCAGGACCACGGTCGTGAGTTCGTCCATAAAGGGCCTCGCTAGTCGTTCATGATGGTGGAAAGGTCTCCCACCGGTTCGTTGAATTCCTTGCAGCGCAGGATGCGGCGCACGATCTTGCCGCTGCGGGTCTTGGGCAGCGAGTCCACGAACTCGATCTCCTGCGGCATGGCCAGCGGAGAAAGCCGCTTGCGGATGTGGTTCATGATCTCGATTTCGAGGTCGTCGGAAGGTTCGTAGCCTTTCTTCAGGGCGACGAAAGCCTTCACCACTTCCATGTTCACCGGGTCGGGCTTGGCGACGGCCGCGGATTCCGCCACCGCGGGGCATTCCAGCAGGGCCGACTCGATCTCGAAGGGGCCGACCAGGTGGCCGCCGGTATTGATGACGTCATCGTCGCGGCCCATGAACCAGAAGTAGCCGTCGGCGTCGATGGAGGCGCGGTCGCCGCAGAGATACCAGCCGTTCTTGAACTTGGCCTGGTAGCCGGCGGGATTGTTCCAGTAGCTGCGGATCTGCGACGGCCAGCCGGGACGCAGGGCGATGATGCCGGCCACGCCGGGCTGGGTGATGGGCTGGTAGGTCTTGGGGTTGACGACGGTGGCGGTGATGCCGGGGAACGGCCGCCCCATGGAGCCGGGCTTGATAGGCATGCCCGGAAGATTGGTGATGACGATGCACCCGGTTTCGGTCTGCCAGAAGGTATCGTGGAAGGGTTTGCCGAAAACTTGCTGCGACCAGGTGACTGCCTCGGGATTCAGTGGCTCGCCGACGCTGGCCAAGTGGCGAAGGCTGGAGAGGTCGTACTTGGCGACCAGCTCTTTACCTTCTCTCATCAGCAGGCGGATGGCGGTGGGCGCCGAGTACCAGACGGTGACGCGGTGGCGGGCCAGGAACGAGTACCAGGCTTCGGCGTTGAAGCCGGAGTCGAGCACCACCTGGGTGATGCCGTTCGCCCAGGGGCCGATGATGCCATACGACGTCCCGGTCACCCAGCCGGGGTCGGCGTTGCACCAGTAGATGTCGTCGGGGCGCAGGTCAAGCACCCACTTGGTGGTGAGGTACTGGGCGATGATCGAGTAATGGACGTGCTGCGCGCCCTTGGGCTGCCCGGTGGTGCCGGAGGTGTAGTGCAGGAGCGAGGGAGACTCCGGCGTGGTGGGATACACATCGAAGCTTTCCAGGCGCGGCGCCTCCTCCATCTGGAATGAGGTCTCGTGTTCCTGAAGGGGAGCGCCGGCGGCGTCCACCAGGATGATGTCGCGCAAGTGAGGCAGCTTGTCCCGCACCTTGCGCACCTTGGCGACATGCTTCTTCTGGGTGATGATGGCCGCGGTCTGCGCGTCGGAAAGCCGCACCAGGAGCGATTCGTCACCGAAGGCCGAGAACAACGGCTGGGCCACGGCGCCGGTCTTCAGGATCCCCAGCAGGCCGATGTACAGCTCGGGCACGCGGTCCATGAACAGGCAGACGTGCTCGCCGGGCTGTATCCCCAGATCGCGCAGGAAGTGTGCGATGGTGTTCGACAGGATGCGCACGTCGTCGTAGGTGTAACGCTTCTGCGTGCCCTGGAAGTCTTCCCAGATCAGGGCCGGCTTGGCGCCCAGGCCGACGTGGCAGAGGCGGTCGCTGCACATCCACCCGATGTTGATGGGGGTGCCGGGCCGGTAGCCCAGCTCCAGTTCCGCGACGCCCCAGTCAAGGTCTTCCTGCAACCGGTCGTAAACGGACTTCGGAGCGACAAGCGTGCTGCCCATAGGCGTATCCGATCTTGGTGCAGGTCAGCTTTCCAGGATCACCATGGCGCCGGTGAAATCCCGGCTGACGCTGGTTGACAGCCTGATGTGCCTCACCCCCAGTTGTTCGGAACGGTGCTTGAGTCGGCGGTGGAGAGCGATGTTGCCGGAGTCGAGCCCGACTTCTACCTCGCGGAAGACGGCGAGATCGTCGGCGGAGACCCCGAGGGCCTTGAGTGCGGCCTCTTTGGCGGCGAAGCAGGCGGCATAACGGCGGGCCGGGCGTCCGGCGGCGTTGCAGGAGCGGACTTCTTCCGGGCTGAAGACGCCATCACCCTGCCGCCACTCGTCGCGCGCCAGCTCCTGTTCGACCCGGCGGTTCTCCAGCAGATCGATGCCAATGCCGAGGATCATGGCCTGGGACACCAACCTAAGCCTGCGCCTGCGGACGGGAGGCGCGCCGTGACGCGGGTCACAGCAGAGGATGACAGGGAAAGCTAGGCTGCAAAAACGGCCAAAGCAGACCGCTACCCTCCATCCTCGTCTGCGGCACCCCAAGAACCGCGGCCTCCGGGCCTTACTTTGTCGGCCTCGCCAGGTACAGGTCGGACACCTCGCGCGTGTAGCCGTACACGATCGTCTTCCCGTCAGCGCTTACGCGGATATTGTTGACGCCCATCACGCCGGTGGCATCGTGAGGCAGGATCTCAGTCAGGAACGTACGTGCGCCGGTCCGGCGGTCGAGGCGCCAAAGCTTGACTTGCTTGCCGTCCCTCTCCGCCAGATAGAGCGTTCCCACGTCAGCCGATCCGCCCACCACGCCCTCGTTCGGACGCAGCGGAGAAAATGGCTCAACAGCTCCTGTCGCCAGGTTGAACAGTTGCAATCCGTCAGCCGTCTGCCGGACTTCACAGCAGCCGCTCCGAGCCACTCCGAGTACGAAGGATCCCGGCGGCGTATGGGCTCGCGGGTTGCCGCCGTCGAAGTCGGTCTCCATGGTCTGGCGCTTGCCTTCGGGGTTCGTGCCATTGATCAGCAGGTGTTTGCTGTCGGCGCTGAAGCCCACGATCTGCCCATTCTGCAGTTTGCTCGGGCCCAGATCCACAGTCTTCGGTTCGCCCGCCCCGGTCGGAATCACCCTGAATTGCAGCGGGTTCGAAATGGTGCCGAGAACCCATTTGCCGTCGTTCGATAGAGCCATAGAATAGCCTTCCGAAAGCCTGACGGCCGGCGAGCCAT
Organism: Terriglobales bacterium; assembly: GCA_035543055.1. NCBI lineage: Bacteria > Pseudomonadati > Acidobacteriota > Terriglobia > Terriglobales > Terriglobales bacterium. The sequence goes on from DATKKJ010000040.1 coordinate 5,988, forward strand.
CCACACCACGCAGATAAGTCGTGCCGGTCGGGCCGCCGGCCTTACCTCCCTCGTGGAACAACACCAGTTTTCCATCCGCCGAAAGCGCCGAAAACACCGGTCGATCCAGCCAATCCAGGTTTCGCTCTTTCCCGTCCACGATGGCGATGATGGATCGCGTGCGGCTGTTGACCGTCACCAGTGCCATGCCATCGGAATCGATGTCGTGCAGCGTCATCTCGCCGGGAGCGATCAGCAGCACCCGCCGCCTTCCCGTGGTGCTCAGCGCCAGCAACTGTCTGGAAGCCACGCCCTGCTGCGGCACGGCGGTGAACCAGACTTCGTTGTCGGGCGCCCATGCCAGCCCTTGCACGCCCGGGAAATATTCGCTGCTCGCGCGCACCTTCCCATCGGTGGCGATGATGGTTACCTTGCCGGCATCGTCGCCATTGGCTTCGTGCGCCAGGAATGCGATGGCGTCGCCTTTCGGCGACACCCGCATGTGGCCGATCCAGCCCTGCGTTGGCTGCTTGTAGATCACCTTACCCAATGGATACTCAATCACCCACTCGCCATCGCGGACCCGCGCCACTGCAAGCTGGCTGCCATCCGGGCTCCAGTCGGCCCACGCCACTTGTTCCGCGACCTCTCGGGGCGCCGTTCCGGAGGCCAACGCCACCCGTGCCAGCGTCCCCACGCGCACGAAGCCCGCCATCTGAACGTCGGGTTTCAGCAGCACAGCCAGTTCACCCGTGGACGAAGCCGCCAGCAACTCCGCATTCCCCAGCCCCAGACCGAGCGGACGCGACTCGCGGCTGTCGGCCACGGTCGAGAACACCTCGTCGGAGTCGCCGCCCCATTGTGCGCTGTAAAGCACCGTTTTCTTGTCGGCCGCGAACCGCGCGCTAAAGACCGTGCCGCGCCGGAACGTCAGTTGCTGGAATTCGAGCCGCTCTTCGTGGCGAAATCTCATCGCCGCTGTGCCCGCCACCATCGCAACCACGATCGCCACCGCTGCGGTGATCATCCACTGCCGCGGATGCCATGCCAGGCCTCCGCGCATCATCGCCTTCTCCGCCGAACTCCCCGACAGATGCGAAAGTGCCGCCAAGTCGAACGCCAAGTCCCGCGCCGATTGGAACCGGTGCCCAGGGTCCTTTTCCAGGCAATGTCGGATGATCCGCTCCAACCCGGGCGAAACATGCAGCTTGTCGGTGTCGAGTTCTGGCGGTTCTTCCTTCAGGATGGCGTTCATCGTCTCTACGCTCGAGTCCCCGCGGAACGCCTGCTTGCCGGAAATCATTTCGTACGCGACTGCCCCGAAGCTGAAGATGTCGCTGCGCGCGTCCACCTCTTTGCCGCGCACTTGCTCCGGCGACATGTAGCCCACGGTCCCCAGGACCATGCCCGGTGTGGTGGGCGTTGCACCAGCTGACGTCAGCGTGTCTCCGGGCCCGCCGGCCGCTGCCGCCCGTTCTCCCTTGCCGTTCTGTGGCCGCAGCTTTGCCAGGCCGAAGTCGAGGATCTTCACCCGCCCATCGCGTGTGATGAAGACGTTCTCCGGCTTGAGGTCTCGGTGTACGACCCCCTTTTCGTGCGCCGCTGCCAGGCCTTCCGCGATCTGCACCAGCAATTCCACCGCCTTACGCGGTGCGATGGCGCCATCCTTCAGCCGCTCGCGGATGGTTTGCCCCTCCAGCAGCTCGGAGACGATGTACGGCGCGCCTTCGTGGGTGCCGATGTCGAACAGGCCAAGGATGTTGGGGTGGTTCAGTGCCGCCACCGTCCGCGCCTCCTGCTCGAATCGGCGCAACCGGTCCACGTCCGCGGCAAACGATGCCGGCATTACCTTGACCGCGACGTCGCGACCCAGACGCGTGTCGTGCGCCCGGTACACCTCGCCCATGCCGCCCGCGCCCGCCGGCGACTGGATCTCATAAGGGCCGAGTTTCGTGCCAGAAGTGAGGGTCATCTGTGGGCTCGATTATAGATGAGCACTACTGTGACAGTCGGCGACGATGCGGAATGGATGGTCGGCAAATCGGAGACGATCCCCTGATCGATCATGTTTCGCGCCCTTTCGGCACGCGTCAAGACGTGCCCTTCCACCGCAGGCCGTGCTTGTACCGGAACAAAGGCCGACCTGGGTGCATTGACGGAACCGACGGAAACTCGCATCATAGGCGATTGATCCTGTGGGGCTGCCCCAGCCAGTTCATCCAAAGAAGGTTCGATGACCACGACTGCGCGCACCAATCCGCTCACCTACCTGACCGACACCCTGAACGAGCTCAAGCAGAAGGGCACGCACTTCTCGCTGCGGGTGCTGGAGGACGAGCAGGCCCCGGAGTGCACCTTCGATGGCAAGAAGGTCATCAACCTGGCGTCGAACAATTACCTGGGCCTGACCACGCATCCCAAGCTGCGCGAGGCGGCGCTGGCGGCGACCAAGAAGTACGGTGTGGGCTCGGGGGCGGTGCGCACCATCGCCGGCACCATGAAGATCCACATGGAGCTGGAGGAGAAGATCGCGCGTTTCAAGAACGTGGAGGCCTGCGTGGTCTTCCAGTCGGGCTTCGCGGCCAACGCGGGGACGGTGTCGGCGGTGCTGGGCAAGGGCGACTTCATCATCTCCGACCAGCTCAACCACGCCTCCATCATTGACGGGGCGCGGCTGTCGCGCGCCAACATCAAAGTATTCCGCCACAAGGACATGACGGAGGCGGAGGAACTGCTGAAAGAAGTCGAGGGCGAGCCGGGGCGCAAGCTGCTGATCACCGACGGCGTGTTCTCCATGGACGGCGACATCGGGCCGCTGCCCGCGCTGTGCGACCTGGCGGAGAAGTACGGCGCCATCATGATGGTGGACGACGCGCACGCCTCGGGCGTCCTGGGGCGCAATGGGCGCGGCACCGTGGACCACTTCAACGTCCACGGGCGGGTGGACATCCAGGTGGGCACGCTGTCGAAGGCCATCGGAGCGCTGGGCGGGTACGTCTGCGGCATTCGCGACCTGATCGACTTCCTCTACCACCGGGCGCGGCCGTTCCTGTTCTCGACCTCGCATCCGCCATCGGTGGCCGCCACCTGCATCGCCGCCTTCGACGTGCTGGAGCAGGAGCCGGAGCGCATCGAACGCCTGTGGGAGAACACGCGCTACTGGAAGAAGGAGCTGGGCGGGCTGGGCTTCGATATCGGGGGCAAGGGCACGCCGGCCAGCGAGACCCCGATCACGCCCATCATCATCGGCGACGGCAAGCTGACCATGGACTTCTCCCGCGAGCTGTTCAAGGAAGGCGTGTTCGGCACCGGCATCACCTATCCGACGGTGCCCGAGGGCAAAGCACGCATCCGCACCATCATGACCGCCACCCACACCCGGGACGAGCTCGACCGGGCGCTGGAGGTGCTGAAGCGGGTGGGCAAGCGGATGGGGATTCTCTAGGCCAAGATTTGTGATTTGCGCTTGGTGATTTGTGATTGCGTATCCAGCAGTCGGCTGCGTTCAATCGCCAATCACAGATCGCAAATCCGCTGTGCTACGATGCCGCACCTTCTGGATAGGGGGGAGCAGATGCACCGACCCGGCATTTCCCGCCGTCGCTTTCTTGCCGCCACCTCGTGTTTCGGAGCGGCTTACGCCGTTGCCCGCTTCATCCCGCTGCCTGCGATGGCGCAATCGGTCGCGCAGGACTCCCGCGTCGCGGCGGCGCCGCTGCTGGACAAAGGCTTTGCGTCGGTCCGCAAGATCGGCCAAGGCGTGTACGCCAACATCGCGGACCTGTCGAAGGGATTGCAGAGCATGTCGAATGGCGGCTTCCTGGTGGGACGCGACGCCGCCTTCCTGATCGAGGGATTCCGCACGCCCACCGGCGCCAGCTTCCAGATGGACGCACTGCGCATGGTCAGCCAGGTCCCGGTCCGGGCCGCGCTGGACACCCACTACCACTTCGATCACTCCATGGGGAACGCCGTCTACGGCGCCCACGACATCCCGGTGTGGGGGCACGCGAAAGTCGCCGCGCGCATGATGGAGAGCTACGGCGCGCTGCAGGGGACCGACCGGGCCGCATTTCTGGCCGGCTTCGAGAAGCGGGTGCATGACGCCCACACGGACAGCGAGCGGCAGCACGCGGAATCCGACCTCGGCGTCGCCACCCTGATCTTTGACACGACCCAGTCGACGGTATTAGCGCTGCCTAACCATCCGCTCGATCCAGCGAAACTCCCCGTGACCGTGGACGCCGGCGGACTGATGGCGGTGATCGAGAGCTTCCCGGGCCACTCGGGGACCGATCTCATCGTGCGCGTTCCCGAGCAGAACATCGTTTTCACCGGCGACCTGCTGTTCAACGGCCTCTATCCGGTCACCTTCGACGCTTCAATCTCCGCCTGGCGCAAGACGCTGACCCACTTTGCCGCGCTGGGCAAAGACACGCTGTTTGTCCCCGGCCACGGACCGCTGTGCGGCCAGGAAGGCGTCGCACTTTTCGCCGCGATCTTTGACGACCTGGCTGAGTATGCGGAGAAGACCCACAAGGCCGGCGTACCGGCCGCCGAAGCCATTGCGCGCTATGCGGTCCCGGAGAAGTTCAAGAACCAGTACATCTTCGCCTGGGGTTTCACCGTCGGCTCGACCATCAACAAGCTGTACGAGGAGTGGGGCGGGAAGTAGGCGGCGCTCAGCCGTTACGGTGGACGAAGTGGCCGGCGACGAGGGTTGCGACCACTTTCCCCACGAGTTGACAGCCGTCGAAGGGCGTGTTTTTCGATTTCGAGAGTGACTTTGCCGCTTCGAAGGTCCAGCGCTTGGCCGGATCGAATACGGTGACGTCGGCGAAGGAGCCGCGCACCAGCGAGCCGCGGCCGCGCAGGTTGAAGATGCGCGCCGGGTTGGTGGACATCAGCTCGACTAGGCGCGGCAGCGCCATCTTGCGCTCGCGGTGCAGCCGGGTGATGGCCAGCCCCAGCGCCGTCTCCAGCCCGGTGATGCCGAAGGGGGCACGGTCGAACTCGACGTTCTTCTCGTGCGCAGCGTGTGGGGCGTGGTCGGTGGCGATGGCGTCGATGGCGCCGTCGTCGAGCGCCGCCAGGATGGCCTCGCGGTCGGCGGCCGAGCGCAGCGGCGGGTTCATCTTGCAATTCGTATCGAAGTCGCCGACATTCTCGTCGAGCAGGGAGAAGTGGTGGGGCGTGACCTCGCAGGTGATACGGGCGCGCGACTTCTTGCCCCGCCGGACCGCCTTCAGCGCGGCCGCGGTCGAGATGTGGGCGACATGGAGATGCCCGTTGGTGTTGCGGGCGAAGTTGACGTCGCGCTCGACGATGTTGGCTTCGGCGTCGGCGCTCATGCCGCGCAATCCCAAGCGGAAGGCAGTGGGGCCGTCGTGCATGACGCAATGCGCGGTATGGCGCGTGTCCTCGGCGTGCTGTACCACCGGCATGTTGAGGGCGCCGGCCAGGCGCAGCGCGTCGCGCATGACGGTTTCGTCGAGGATGGGCTTGCCGTCGTCGGTGACGGCGACCGCGCCGGCTTTCTGCAACCCCGCATAGTCGCTCAACTGCTTGCCTTCGCTGCCCAGAGTGGCGGCGGCCACGGGAAAGACATTGACCACGGCGCCGCGCTCCGCCTCCAGCATCCAAGCCGTGATTCTTGCCGAGTCGTTGACCGGTGATGTGTTGGGCATGCAGCAGACCGAGGTGAAGCCCCCGGCGGCGGCGGCGCGGGTGCCGGTGGCGATGGTCTCCTTGTGCGACTGACCGGGCTCACGCAAGTGAGCGTGAAGGTCGATGAATCCCGGGCAAACGACCAGGCCGCGGGCGTCGAAGCTCTCGTCGGCGGAGCCGCGGACCTTTCCCTTGGGCGCAAGCTCGGCGACGAAGCCGTCGCGCAGCAGCAGGTCCATGTCGGCGTCGATGTTCTGCGCCGGATCGATCACCCGGCCGCCCTTGATCAGGATCGATCCGTTCTTGCGAATCGCACTCATCAGGCGGCCCCCACGGCGGTAGCCAGGATGGCCATGCGTACGGGGACGCCGTTGGCCACCTGTTCGCGGATGACCGATTGCGGGCCGTCGGCGACGTCGCTGGTGAGCTCCAGGCCGCGCACGATGGGCCCGGGATGCATGACGATGGCGTCGCGGCGGGCGAGTTTCAGCTTCTCGGCAGTGAGCTGGTAGGCGGCGGTGTAGTCTTCGAGGTTGATGTGCCGGTGCACCAGGCGTTCTTTCTGGATGCGCAGCATCATGACCACGTCGGCGCCGCGGATGGCGTCGTCGAGATGACGGGTGATGCGCAGGCCCTTGGCGAGACTGGCGGCCGCGTCCGGCAGGAAGTCCGGGGGGCCGCACAGGGTCACCTGCGCGCCCATGCGGGCGAGGAGGAAGACGTTGGAGCGGGCCACGCGCGAATGGTAGATGTCGCCGACGATGGCGACCCTGAGCCCGCGCAAGGTCTTCTTGTGGCGCAGCATGGTGTAGGCATCGAGCAGCGCCTGCGAGGGATGCTCGTGCATGCCGTCGCCGGCATTGACCACCGGAATATCGATGAAGCGCGCGAGGGTGCTGGCCGCCCCCGAAGACGGATGCCGGAGGATGATGGCCTGCGCCCCCAGGGCCTGGAGGGTGTAGCCGGTGTCCACCAGCGATTCGCCCTTCTCGATGCTGGAGGATTGCGAACTGATCAGCGCGGTCTGCGCGCCCAGCGCCTTGGCGGCGTATTCGAACGAGGTGCGGGTGCGGGTGGACGCCTCGTAGAACAGGAGCGCGATGCGGCGGTCGCGCAACAGCGGGCGGGGACGGCCGCCGGCCATGCGGCGCGTCAGGCGCAAGAGCGCATTGATCTCATCGGGAGCGAGTTGTTCGATGCCCAACAGCGAGTGCGGGCGCTTGGCCATGAGCTAGGAGTTCCTCTCGACCAGCATCACGTGTTCGGTCTTGTCCGTCTCCTTGAGGCCCACCTCGATGCTCTGCTGCCGCGTGGTCTGGAAATGACGTCCGACAAAGGCGGCCTCGATGGGCAATTCGCGGTGCCCGCGGTCCACCAGGACGCAGAGCTGCACGCGCCGCGGGCGGCCGTGGTCCATCAGCGCGTCGAGCGCGGCCCGGGTGGTGCGCCCGGTGAAGAGCACGTCGTCCACCAGGATGACGTTCTTGTCCTGGATGGGAATGCCGAGGTCACTCTTCTGCACCACCGGCTTGGGCCCGACGGTGGAGAGATCGTCGCGGTAGAGAGCGATGTCGAGGGTGCCTACGGGGATGGTCTTCTTCTCGATCTTGCCGATCAGGGCGGCCAGGCGCTGCGCCAGGGGAACGCCGCGGCGGCGGATGCCGACGAGCGCGAGGTTTTCGGTGCCGTTGTTCTTCTCGACGATCTCGTGCGCCAGCCGCACCAGCGTGCGCTCGATCTCGGAGGCGGACATCAGTTGCCGTTCGCGCTGCTGGGCGCGGTTGATTGCCTGCGAACTCATAAAGGAAGACCTGCCGGGAACTGGGCATGATACTTGGAGGGCGAAACAGCAGCAAGTGCGGACCCGGCCGCCTAGCGCGAGCCGCGGGCCGACACGGCGCCCGCCAGCGCCCCCGCGAGGACCCCGCAAATCACTGAAAACAAAAGCAATAGAGCCAGCATCATGGTGATGAAGGTGGCGAAGCCGCTATTGCTGGCGATGAAGTCCATAGCCTGGCTGGCCTGGGGCGTGGGGTAGTTGGCGGAGGCCTCGCGCATAGAGTCAATGACGAACTTATGCAATTGCGGTCCCTGGCCCAATCCGAAGACGGCAACGAGGAACATTGTCACCCAGGCGAGGAATGAGGCCAGGCCAGTCGCCGCGCCCAGACGCGCACCCGAGGCTCCGGTGAGCCGGGCATCCGGACGACGGGCGTAAAGGTGGACGACCACCAACGTGGCCAGGAACGTCCAGAAGAGCACACCGAGACCGCCGATGGGAGCGATCATGGCGGCGATAGCGGCCAGGATACCGGCGATGATGATGCTGCGCCGCGCCGCGCCCCAGGCGATGGCGGGGCGGAAGACGGGCTGGGCCGGCGGCTGGATCTCGTCCGGGGTCCCCGGGGGCAGAGGCACAGTTGCCGATCCCCCGGCGGCAACGCGGATCTGCGGAGCGCCGCACTGCGGACAGAAAGGAGCCCCTTCCGCAATCAGGGCGCCGCAGCGATGACAGGGATGATCCACTAGCTCACGTTAGCGCACGCCTCGGCGGGACGCAACTCGCGCTAGGTCCTTCCCCTTCGAAGACTCAGGGTCAGGATATCGCCTGCGGGCTCCCGCTCGGCTGCACCTCGCTCACGCCCGCAAAAGGGCTCAAGTTATCGCACGCATCGGCGGGGGCACAACTCGGTGAGATCCTTCGCGCTGACGCGCTCAGGATATCGGCTGCGGGCTCCCGCTCGGCTGCGCCTCGCTCACGCCCGCAAAACGCCTCTACATCGTTTCGCGTTCTTTGCCGCGGGTTTGAATGTAGATGAGGGCGAACTGGGTCGCCTTTCCTCTTGGCCGGATCGAGACCACATGCTGGGCGTCACCCTTGCCGACGCCCATCTCGTATTTATCGGGTTCGCTCTTGGAACTCTCGCACTTCACCGACTTGCCGTCCTTCCCGTAGTCCAGATCCAGGTCGCCGCGGCATTCCACCACCTCGCCGTACTTCGACAGCGCCTTACGGTAAAAATCCTTCAACTTGTCCGCGGAATCGTCGGACTCGTACTTTGCGGCTACGACCTTCAGCCCGAAACCGGCGAAGCCCAGATTGACGTTGGCCTTAGAGGTGTTGTCATGCTCCTCGGGTGCGGCCTCCCGGGCGCCGGGGTAGATGGGCAGTCCGGTGTCTGGTGCCTTGACGTGCTCGTTGGTCGCGACATGCATGGAGCCGATGGGCGAGTCGATGTCCACCTTGTCGCCCTTCTTTTCTTCGCTTTTCTTGCTCTGGATGCTGCAGGCGGAGAGAAAAAGCCCCAGGAATGCGGCGAATACCAAGATCTTGTTAGCGCTCGACATGACGTACTCCTCCGTTGCGGCTGACCAGCGGGGGACGGTCGAGTCCGGCGCCGCGCGCCGCGATGCCCGGGACCGAGACGGGCAGCCGGCCGTGGATGGGGATCTCGCCGAACAGCGCCTTGACGGCAGCGGTCTCCGAGACCGTCGTGCTGGAGAAGGTGCAGAGGTAGTTTTCCACGCCGGAAAAGCCCGAAGCCACGTAGGGGCTGCCCAGGGACACGACCACCGTCTTGGCGCCGGCCCGCTCCAGCAAGCGCTGAAGGAGAGCGGCGGGAGCATCGCCCATGGCTACGGAATTGGTCAGCTTGCCTTGCACGCGGATCATTCTCCCGGCGCTGGGAAAGGAAACGATGCCGACGATGACGGTGCGCGCCTGCTGCGCGGCCTCGAGCACCGTGGCGCTCAGGCCGGCGGCGGTGCGCGGGTCCACGTAAATCAACCTGGCATCGGGAACCCGGCTCTTCAGCTCGGGCTCGAAGCGGCTGTCGCCCTCGTCGCGGGTGCTGTCGGAAAAGAACACGGCGAGGACGCGGCTGCCTGCCTCTCCTCCCTGTTGGTACGCCGGAAGCGCCGGGTGGGTTCCATTTTTCTTGATGGGCAGGACCTGGCCGTTCTCGCGCACCAGGGTGACGGCCTCGTCAGCCACCTGCTGGCCCAGGGCCATACTGGCGGGCTGCGCCACGGTACTCGCCAGCGCATGGATATCGACTTGCCGGGTCTTGTGCAGATCGAGGGCCGCTTTGGCGCGCAAGACCTTCAGGACGGAGTCGTCGATCTGCGCCTCGGGGATCTCGCCATTGCGCACCGCTGCCACCACCGCGTTGAAGGCAGCCTCCAGGTCGGCGGGCAGCAGCACCATGTCGTTGCCGGCTTTGAGGGCCTCCACCGCCGCCCGGCCGGGCTGGCCAGAAAACAGGCGCGTGACCCCGCCCATATCCATGGCATCGGTGACCACCAGTCCCTTGAAGCCGAGCTGATCTTTCAACAACCCGGTGGTGATCGCGCGGGAGACAGTGGCCACGCGATTGGGGTCGGGATCCAGCGCCGGGACGGTGACATGGGCGGTCATCACCGCGTCTACGCCGGCGTCGATGGCGGCGCGAAAGGGCGCCAGCTCAATGTGCTCCAGGTGCTCGCGGCTGCCGGTGACCTGGCCGACCCCGAGGTGCGTATCCGTGCTCACGTCGCCGTGGCCGGGGAAGTGCTTGGCCGTGGTCAGGATCCCGGCATCGCGTGCGGCATCGATGTAGGCGGCGTCAAGTTCGCCCACCTGGGCCGGGTCCTCGCCGAATGAGCGGGTGTTGATGATGGGGTTGTCGGGAGCGGAGTTCACGTCGGCAATGGGGAACAGGTTCCACTGCACACCGATGGCGCGCGCCTCCTGGCCGACGACACGGGCCATGGCAGCCGCGTACTCCCGCTTGCCGGTGGCGGCGAAAGCCATGGGGTGGGGAAAGTTGGTGGTGCCATAGAAGCGCATGGAGAGGCCGCGCTCGAAATCCGCTGCGACCAGAAGCGGCAGTTCGGCGTCAGCCTGCAGATGATTGGTGAACATCGCCGCTTCGTAGGGCTGGCTTTTGTAGACCACCGGGCCGTCGGAAGGGATGGTCAGCAGCACCGCGCCGAGGTGATAGCGCTGGATCTGGTCGCGAAGGCGGGCGTAGTCCGGGTCGGCGGTGTTGTAGAAGCGGGTCAGCGCTCGGACCATGAACAGCTGTCCGACCTTCTGCTCCAGAGACAGTCTCTTCAGGGTCTTTTCAGCCCACTTGTTCCCGTCCATGGTGAGCTGCACCGGGCCGGGCCTCTGGAACTTGTCTTCTGCGGCGCAAAGGGAGGCAAAGAGCAGCAGCACCGCCGTCAACCGCGAGAGCATGGCTGACAAGAGTACAGAGTTCGGAGGGCAGAGTACAGAGCACAGAATGTCAGCAACACGCGGTGTATTTCTTACCTGGGGGACGGCAAGAAGCTGCCCGCTGCAAGCGTTCCAGATGGTGACAAAGCGCCGTCACGGTAACTCCCGGCAACAACGCCAACGCACCTGACCTGGTGTTCACCGGATGCCAGCCGTAAATCCTCGATAACCAAGGCGTGGCCTCGGCCACGCCTTTTTCGTTTGTCACAGTTCCTCGACGATCAAGGGGACGGCCCGCGCCTGGATCTCGGGGTCGTCGCCGAAGCCTTTGAACCAGCGTACGCCGGGCTCGCGGCGGAACCAGGTCATCTGCCGCTTGGCGTAATTGCGGTGGGCCTGCTGCGCCGCCCACACGGCCAGCTTGCGGTCGCTCTCCCCCCGCAGGTATTGCACCGCCTGCTTGTAGCCGAGCGACGCCAGCGGAGCGACGGAGGAGCCGTACGTGTCGAGAATCCGTTTCGTCTCCTCGAGCAAGCCATCCTCGAACATGCGGGCGGCGCGCTGGTTGATGCGGGTGTAAAGCTGGTTGCGGTCGGGATCGAGGCCGAGGCGCAGGATGCGGAAGCCAGTGAGCGGGTCGCGGCCGCGTTTCCACAGCTCCGACATGCGCTGGCGGGCCAGCAGGCAGACCTCGACGGCGCGGATCACCTTGGGCTCGTCGTTGGGGTGGATGGAGGCGGCAGCGGCCGCGTCGAGCCGGCGCAGGATGCGGTGCAGGTACGCGGGCCCGCGCGCCCCGGCGCGCGCCCGCAAGCGCTCGCGGAGTTCCTCGGAGCGCGGCGGCCCGGAGAACAATCCCTCCAGCAGCGCGCGCAGATAGAGCCCGGTGCCGCCCACTACGATGGGCAACCGGCCGCGCTGCTTGATGTCGTCGAGCACCCGCCGCGCGGCACGCGCGTAGTCGCCGGCGGTGAATACCTGGTCAGGGGCGAGCAGATCGAGCAGGTGATGGGGGGCGCGGGCTCGCTCCGCGGGCGATGGCTTGGCGGTGCCGATCTCGAACTCGCGGTAGAGCGCGACGGAGTCGCAGTTCACGATCTCGCCCTGGAAACGCTCGGCCAGAGCCAGAGACAGCGCGGTCTTGCCGCTGGCAGTCGGACCCACGATGGCCACCAGGAGCGGTTCCTTCGCCATCAGCGGGCGCTCCAGTGGATGAGCCGTCCGAAGCGGACCACCAGCAGCACAAGGATGAGCAGGGCGATGATCAGCGCCCCGAGGACCTGTTGCCGTGCGGCGCGCACGGCATCATTGTAGCGGCAAGGCCGGTGATACACTCGCGACCGATGGCCGAAGGCAGTCGCAAATCGATCCGCTTCGGGCTCTACGAGGTGGATCCCGCCAGCGGCGAGCTGCGCAAGAACGGCGCCAAGGTGCGCTTGCAGGAGCAGCCCTTCCAGGTGCTGCTGGCGCTGCTGGAGCGTCCTGGCGAGGTGGTGACGCGCGAGGACCTGCGCCAGCGGCTGTGGCCCGCCGACACCTTCGTGGACTTCGACCACAGCCTGAACACCGCCATCAACAAGCTGCGCGACGCGCTGGGAGACACGGCGGGCAATCCGCGGTTCATCGAGACCCTGGCGCGGCGCGGCTATCGCTTCATCGCGCCGGTGCAGAGCGATGCCGGCGAGCTTGAGGCGCCTGCCGTGGCCCTGCCGGCGAGCCCGGAGCAGCCGGTCCCGGCCGACGCCCTGCCGCGTCCCCACCGCGGGCTGGTGCGGACGCTCTTTCTCCTGCTCCAGGTCATGTACCTGGTCTTTTACATCGAGGCGCTGGCGCGGCCGGAGCGGGTGCAGCAGATCGCGGCGCTGACCCTCGGGGCGGGCACCGCGGTGCTGACCGTGGTGGTGATCACCGCCGTCATCGGCATCCCCATGCGGCTGTACCTGCTGACCGCCGTGGCCTTCGATTACCGTCTGCTGGGGGAGAAATTCCGGCGGCTGTTCCCGCTGCTGTTCGTGATGGACGTGATCTGGGCGCTATCGCCCTTGCTCATCGCTCACAAGATCGGCCTGGGCCTGGCGCTGGCCGCCTCCGCTGCGCTGCTCTACGTGCCGTTCTCCCAGCGGACGCTGATCAGGATGGGATATCCCGCTACTCCAATAGGTCTGCTCAACCTGATGTGAGATACCGGAGCACCTGCAATTGCAACTCGACAATCAGAAACCCTTCAAAGGTCGCAAATGCTGCGAAGAGGATACCCGAAAGCTGAGCAATAGTTGGACGGAGTCCGATCAACACCGCGAGGTGGACAATACCGCCAAATAGAACACACGCAACTACCTGAGCAGCCCTCGCTCCCAACCTTCGTGTTTGTCGCGCTATGAAGTATCCAAGTAGGCCAGTGGTATAGACCGCACGCAGCGTGAACTTCGACGGCAACCACATCTTTAGACCATGACCCTCTGAATAAGAAAGATCTGCCACTATAACGGCGACGATTCCAAGCCCAACGCCCAAGTAAATAAGATTGTCGCGAGTGCTCTGTTTCATCCAGCGCAATTGTCACTGCGGGGAATGAAAATCGCAAGGATCAACAAATGTGTTTCCCGCCGTTTGTCGCGCAGAGGCGGCGCGCCAAAAGACGGGCACCCGCAGCTAGCGTAGTTCGCCGCGCTCGGGGTTGTAGTAGAAGCGGCAGCGGATGGAAAGGAACTGTCCGGGGAAGCCGGAGGGCAGAGGCGGGAACGGGTTGGAGCCGGTGATGCCGCCCCAAGCGGCGCGGTCGAGGGCCACATCCCCGGAAGGGCCGTAGAGTTTCATGCCGGCCACGCTGCCGTCGCGGAGGATGGCAAAATCAATGGCTACCTTGCCGTGCTTGCGCAGGGGAGGGTAGGCGCTCTCCGGGATGCCGGCCATCCAGTGGTCCTGGATGATGTGGCGGATGCGCGCCAGGTAGGGCGAGAAGTCGAAGCCCATGGTGTCGCTGAGGATGTCCACGTCACCACCCAGGCTGGCGCCATTCCGGTTCATGCCCAAGCCATAATCACCGGCCTCACCGGCGCTGCCGCCCACCCCGTGGGTCTGGGCGACGGCGCGAGCCGCCCGGTCGATCTCCGAGCCGGGAGCTCTTTGCCCGACGGAGAAGTTCGGCGTGGTGGGCTCACGGTTGGCGATAGGCGGAGCCTCCAGGTGGGCCAATTGGTTGGCCGGCGGAGTCTGAGGCGGCGCGGCCATCGCCGAAGCCGGCGGGGCCTGCGGCCCAGGAGCGCCGGGGCGTCCTTCGCGGCGGCTGTCGCGCAGCTCGTCCAGGGTTTTGCGGTCGATGCTGGGACGGCGCGACATGGCCACCCGGTCCTTATCGGAAAGCACGTGGGTCTCGGGCGGCCGGGCCGGCTTCTGGGTGTCGTGCGGCAGGTCGAGGAAGGTGAGCTCGCGGCTGCGCATCAAGTCGGCCGGAGTCGCCAGCAGCACGGGGTGCAGCCTCGGCAGCCACTTAGGAGAGAGCAGCAGGACGATGAAGAACACCAGGTGGAGGATGATGGAGAGAAAGGCGGCTTCGCGCAGGCGGGAACGCGAGCGTTCGTCGTCGAACTCGACCACGAACACCGGGACGACGTGGAGATCGGGCGCGCCCTTCGCTGCGGTGCGCGTCACTTCGCTGGTTGCCATCCGTGTACTGCCCGCCCTCTTCCCGAAAACACTCCTGCCGGAGCGGATGCGGTAAGCGGAATCCTGGCTGCTATTTTCTCACCAAATCAGCCCGCCCGCCGGGGAGAGGGAGAGAAATCGAATCCCCTACAACCCCTTTCAGGCAGGATTGTTGCGGGCGGCGGGCGGGGGGACCAGGGCCTCCAGGCGAAGTCGCCGGCTGTGCTCCCGGATGGCTGCCAGCACGTCCAGGGCTACGGCCAGCGCGCGGCGGCCGTCCTCGAGGCCCACCAGCGGCTTGGAGCGGCTGCGGACCGCGTCCAGGAAGGCGCGCAGCTCCGCCTTCAGGGGCTCTTCCGCAACCACCGGCGGTTTCTGCATGGAGATGCCGGGATTGGCCGAGGGCAGCAGCTCGCCGGGCACGGCGGCGGCTTTCGACGGGTCCACACTGAACACCATCAGGTCCTGCCGGGTGTAGTCGATGGAGATGTACTGGTGGGGCTGGAAGAAGCGCAGCTTGCGCACCCGCTCGGTGGAAACCCGGCTGGCGGTGAAGTTGGCGACGCAGCCGGAGTCGAATTCCATGCGCACGTTGGCGATATCCACCCGCTCGGAGAGGATGGGCAGGCCGACAGCGCGGATCTCCTTGACCGGGGAATCCACGAAGGAGAGCACGACGTCGAGGTCGTGGATCATCAGGTCGAGCACCACATCCACGTCCAGGGAACGCGGGGTGAAGACGCTGAGCCGGTGGACCTCGAAGAAGAGCGGGCGGGTGAGCAGCGGAACCGTGGCGCGCACCGCCGGATTGAACCGCTCCAGGTGGCCCACTTGCACCACGCGACCGGTGCGCTGCGCCAGGCGGATGAGCTCGTCGGCCTCGTCGAGCGAAGCGGCCAGCGGCTTCTCGATGAGCAGGTCGATGCCGGCCTCCAGGAGCTCGCGGGCGACCGCCAGGTGGTGCACGGTGGGGACGGCGACCGAAACCGCATCCACGGTCCCCTTCAGCGCGGCCAGCGAAGAGAGCACCGGCACGCCGAAGCGCTGGCCGGCGGCCGCCGCGGCGGCGGCATCGGAGTCCAGCACCCCGATGAGTTGCACGCCTCCCTGCTGGGCGAGCTCGCGATACACCCGGGCATGATTGCGCCCGAACGCACCCACTCCGACCACGGCCACGCGGATTGTCCCCTCTGGCGGCAAAGGAGGATTCTACCAGCCGATTTCCACAATCCGGCCCTCGGGATGACGCATCGAAGAGGTGTAGTCTCACAAGAGAATCGCCGGCGCAGACGGCCACGCGGCGAATCAATCGTCTAACGGTATAATCAACGGCCGAACCAAGGAGGATTCGATGGCCCATGCATTGCCGGAACTGCCTTATGACTTCGCGGCGCTCGAACCGCATATCGACGCCAAGACCATGGAGATCCATCACGACAAGCACCACGGCGCCTACGTCAGCAACCTGAACGCCGCCCTGGAAAAGCACCCGGAACTGGAGCAGAAGTCCGTCGAGGAGCTGCTGCGCTACCTCAGCAGTGTGCCCGAGGACATCCGCACCGCGGTGCGCAACAATGGCGGCGGGCACGCCAACCACTCGATGTACTGGGTGATCATGGCGCCCCAGGCCGGCGGCCCCGCCAGCGGCAAAGTCGGGGACGCCATCAAGGACGCGTTCGGCGGCTTCAGCCAGTTCCAGGAGAAATTCAACGACGCCGGCGCCAAGCGCTTCGGCAGCGGCTGGGTGTGGCTGGTAGGGAACAAGAGCGGCAAGATCGAGATCATCTCCACCGCCAACCAGGACAGCCCGCTCACCGAGGGCCTGTATCCCATCATGGGCAACGACGTGTGGGAGCACGCCTACTACCTGAAGTACCAGAACCGCCGGCCTGAGTACTTGAAGGCCTGGTGGAACGTGGTGAACTGGGAAGCGGTGAACAAGCGATACGAGGAATTCCTGCGCAGCGTGAAGCAGGCCGCGGCGTAGTCGCTATTGATTGCCGTCATCCTGAGGGGCTTCAGCCTCGAAGGAGCTCGCGTGCGCCGCGCGAGATGCTTCGGCCCTAAAGGGCCTCAGCATGACGCCATCAATTTGCTCGTCAGTCTGCGATGACAGAGATGCCCGCGTCATCGGCGGCGCGGAGCATGGCATCGCCATCCAGCAGCAGGCACTTGCCGGCGTCCAGCGCCAGGCAGGTGGCGCCGGCATCGCGCATGGCTTCGATGGTAGGCAGGCCGACCACGGGGACGTCGAAGCGCATGTCCTGGCCCGGCTTCGCGACTTTTACCACCGTCAGTTCGCGGCTGAGCGTGGAGGCCGGCTCGGCCAGCGTCTTCATCAGCTCCCCGGCGCGGCGGATGGCGGCGTCGGTGCCTTCCATGGCCTCGACCGCGACGCAAGCCGATTCCGCGATGACCACCGTCTGCCCGATGTCGTATTGGGCCAAGTGGTGGGCGACGGCGCGGCCATACTCGATGTTCTTCCGTTCCTGATCTGACGGCTCGCGCTTGCTCAGCACGCCCGTGCGGGCCAGCAGCGGCTCGAGATAGGCGGTGGAGCTGAGCAGGGTGATGCCTTCGTCGGCCAGCACTTTGGCCACCCCGCCGATCAGGGAATCGGTGTTGCGCGTGCCCAGGGAAAGCAGCAGCTTGGCCAGGCGCCAGTCCGGCTTGATGCTGGAGAAGATCTGCTTGTGCTTCACCTGGCCGGCCATGATGGCTTGGGTCACGCCTTCCCTCTTGAAAGTCTCGATCAGCTTGGAGAGTTCGCCGAGCGAGAGCCAGTAGACCGCGGCGGCGCCGTGCTGCTCGATCTCCGGCCAAGTTTCTTCCTCGATGGCAGCGACGATGACCTCTGTGCCGCGCGCCTTGGCCGCCTGCAACAAGAGCAGCGGAAATCTACCGTTCCCTGCGATGAGGCCTAGTTTGTCCACTGGCCACTATTTAACCACGCCGCGCTCCGACGATTCGATGAAGCGGATCAGCATCTCCACATCCTCCCCGCGGTCGGGCTCCGCCTTGAGTCTCTCCAGCGCCTGCGAGGTGTTCAGCTTCGAGGCCAGCAGCAGCTTGTAGGCGTGGTGCACTTTGCGGATGCGCTCCTGGCTGAAGCCACGGCGTTCCAGGCCCACGGCGTTGATCCCGTAGGCGTGGGTATCGCGGTAGGCGGCGGTCTTGGAGAAGGGCAGCACGTCCTTGGTGATGGTGGTGCCGCCGCCGATATAGGCATGGGCCCCCACGCGCACGAACTGGTGCACCGGGCAGAGCGCGCCCACCACCGCCCACTCCTCGACGGTGACGTGTCCGCCGAGAGTGGCGGCATTGGCCATGATGACGTGGTCGGCGACGTGGCAGTCATGCGCGATGTGCGAGTACGCCATGATCAGGCAGTGGCTGCCGATGCGGGTGACGCCCCCGCCCCCCGCTGTCCCGCGGTTGATGGTGACGTACTCGCGGACGGTGTTGTGGTCGCCCATCTCCAGGAGCGTGGCCTCGCCCGCATACTTCAGGTCCTGAGGCGCCAGGCCGACGGCGGCGAAGGGGAAGAAACGATTGTGCGACCCGATCTTGGAAGGCCCGCCGAGGTGCACGTGGGAGACCAGCTCGCATTCCTCGCCCAGCTCCACGCCCTCTTCGATGACACAGTAGGGGCCGACCTTGCAACTATCGGGGACTCGGGCGCCGGGATCGACGATCGCGCTGCTGTGGATCATGGGTTGGGAGTAGGGGCCACCCGGTTGACCAGCTGGCAGCTGATGACGGCCTCGCAACACAGCTTCTCGCCCACGAAGGCCTTGCCGTCCATGCGGACCGCGTTCTGGCGCCAGGCCAGGACGGTGACCTCGATGCGCACCGTGTCGCCGGGCAGCACCGGCTTGCGGAAGCGGGCCCGCTCGATGCCGGTGAACACCATCAGCTTGCCGTCGCGGTCGGGCACCTCGGTCAGCAGCAGCGCACCCCCGGCCTGGGCCATGGCTTCCACGATGAGCACCCCGGGCATGATGGGATAGCCGGGAAAATGGCCGGCGAAGAACGGCTCGTTGATGGTTACGTTCTTCAGTGCGACAATGCGCTGCCTGCGTACCAGCTCGATGACGCGGTCGATCAGCAGGAAAGGATAGCGGTGGGGCAGGATGCGCTGGATCTGGTTGATGTCCAGCACGGTCCCGGGCTCGACGGCCGGAGTGGTGGTTTCGCTGCTCATGATTGCATCCGGCCGCACCAGTGGCGCGCGCCGGCGTGAACGAAAGCGGTAATTATAGAGGATAAGTACGGCTGTCCCGTCATGCAAAGGAAACGCAGCTCGAGGGGCACAAAGACCGACGCGCACAGCCGGGTCCGAGATCTGTTTGCCCGCCTGCAACCGCGGGAGCGCGAGATGGTGCAGACGTTGCGGGCGCTGGTGGAGCGGGAATCCCCCAGCCACGACCCGGCGGCGCTGGCCCGGCTGGCGCATTTCCTGGCGGAAGAATTCACCCGCCGCGGCGGCAAGCCGACTCTGCACCCGCGGGAAAAGAACGGCCCGCACCTGCAAGTGGACTTCGCGGGCGGCAGCAGTACCCCGCTGCTCCTGCTCGGGCACTATGACACGGTCTGGGAGGTGGGTACCCTGGCCCGCATGCCGTGGCGCATCGAGGGTGAGCGCGCCTGGGGCCCCGGCGTCTTCGACATGAAAGGCGGCATCGTGCAGGCGCTGTATGCGCTGGAAACGCTGGCCGGGGCCGGCGGCCTGCCGCGCCCGCTGACCGTGCTGCTGGTCAGCGACGAAGAGATCGGCAGTGATTCGTCGCGACCGCTCACCGAGGCCCTGGCGAAGAGGTCGGCAGCGGTGCTGGTGCTGGAGCCGGCACAGGGACTGGAGGGCGCCTGCAAGACGGCGCGCAAGGGCGTGGGCAACTTCACCATCCGGGTGCACGGGGTCGCGGCCCACGCCGGCCTGGATTTTGAGAAGGGACACAACGCGGTGCTGGAGCTGGCGCGGCAGATCGAGCACGTGGCCGGATTCACCGAGCTGAAGCATGGGCTCACGGTCAGCCCGGGGGTGGTGCGCGGCGGCACCCGCAGCAACGTGGTGCCGGACCTGGCCGAGGTGGTGGTGGACGTGCGCATCGCGCGCAGTAGCGACGGGACGCGCATCGAGAGGAAGTTCCGCTCCCTGCGCCCGCAGGACCGCAAGTGCCGCCTGGAGGTGGAGGGCGGCATCAACCGCCCCCCGCTGGAACGCACCCCGGCGGTCGCGGCCCTGTACGCCCGTGCCCGTGAGATCGCGGGCGGACTGGGCTTCGACCTCAAGGAGGCTGCGGTCGGTGGCGGCTCCGACGGCAATTTTACCGCCGGCCTGGGCATCCCCACCCTTGATGGGCTGGGCGCGGTCGGCGAGGGCGCGCACGCCAGCCACGAGTCCCTCCTGATCGCCGAACTCCCTCGGCGGGCCGCCCTGCTGGCCCGGCTCATCGAGACCGTCTAGCGCCGTTTTGCGTTCCCCTTGCGCCTGACCTACAATTGGGGCAAGCAAAGCGCTTTTCCGCCCGTTGGAGGCCGCATGTTCGGCAAGATCGGTATACCGGAGCTGCTCATCATCATGGCCATCGCATTGCTCATTTTCGGCCCAGGCAAACTGGCCGAGCTGGGCAAGGGCATGGGCGAGGGCATCAAGGGTTTCAAAGCAGCGCTCAAGGATGACGAGAAGCAGCCGGAAAAGAAAGAGTAGCTAGCGTCCAGCCCGAATCGCGCCGTGCCGCAGCAGCATGCGGTACACCAGCGGCAGCGGCAACCCCACGACATTGAAATAGCAGCCGTCGATGCGCGTCACCCAGCGCGAGGCGCGCCCCTGGATGGCGTAGGCGCCGGCTTTGTCCATGGGTTCGCCGCTGGCGACGTAGGCGTGGATCTCCTCGTCCGTGAGGGCGCTCATGGCGACCTCCGTGGTTTCCGTGGCCGTGTCCTCCACGCCCGGCCCCATCAGGCACACGGCGGTAGTGACTTGATGCGCGCGGCC
>DATKKJ010000041.1 GCA_035543055.1 Terriglobales bacterium
TTCTCACTTTACGGCACGAGCCCCACGGAAACTCGGCATAGGTTTCCGTAACGACATGTGATGGTTCGACGTCATTAGTGCCGCGCCCCTTCCACATGGATGTGCATTGGATACTTGGCTCCACTTCGCGGCTGAAAAGAAATCCGAAGACAGGAGTGAATGCTGGGGCGTTGCAACGCCCCAATTCTCCGTCCTTCGGCGAAACAACGGCAAGTTGAATGTCAAGGCTGGGAGCGTACAGGAAAACATCTCCGCGTCGCGAACGGTACACACTTGCCTTAGCAATTGCTTGGCCGTCGCAGGTCGCGTGACCGTGTTGGGTTAGAAGATGTGGCGTTAGAGAAATCAGAAGTCCGCCCAAGGCAACTACGAATAGCAGAAAGAAGACGCCAACGCTTTTCCGCCGCATGGTCATACGGACAGTATGCTATCGCGTGATGGGCGGGCGCAGACACTTGTCAAGTCTAACGTTCCGCCTGTGTCTTGATGTGCTGCAGCACCCGCATGTGGATGCGGTGGATGAAGTAGTCCGACCATACCCGCCAGTATGCGGCCGGCCAGAACTTGTTCTCGTACCAGGTGGTCCCTTCCAGGTGGGTGCGGCCGCCCGGCAATTCCGTCAGCCGGAACTCTCCACGGCGTGACAGCAGGTAGTTCTGCGCCACATGCGGCGGCCGGATGTCGTAGGGCGACCACTCCTGCATCACCGGCGGTTGCTGGCGCACGGAGAAGCCGAGCCGGTGCGGCTCGTCCCAGGCCTCGATCGGCTCCACGAACGCCCCGGTGGAGAACACGCAGTAGCGCACGGCGCCCGGCCCGTGTCCCTGGATCTCGGCGCGGATTGGATAGGCGACGCCGATATGGAACAGCCACTCGCGCTCCTCAGGGATCTGCGCGAAGGCGATGAGCTGGTCCCAGACTTTTTGCGGCGGGGCGTTCACCACGACCTCGGAACGTATTTCGATCGGGACCGGCGGCCGGTGCGCGGCGTGCTCGGCGGTCATCAGCAGCGGAAGCACGAGCACCAGCGCACCCATGGTCTGCGAAGCTGGCCTAGCCGGCATGGGCCGCGAGAAGATGCTGCGGGCCAGCCCGCCTCCGATCATGGCGAGGGGCGCGGCGATGGGGAATGCCATGATCAGGCACACGATGCCTTCGAACGCTACCAGCAGCAGTGCCGCGCCCGCCAGCACCAGCCCCAGCACTGCAACCCCCATCGATTCACCCGTGCCTCGCGGCCCGCGCAGGTTGTACACGGCCGAGGAGACGAAGCCGATGACGAACGGCACCCCGACAAACAAGCCCCATCCATAATTCGCCAGTACCTTGACCCCGAACAGCGTCAGCAGCAACGTGATCGGAATGCACAACAGCACCCCCACAAATGCCGCGCCCAGCTTGCTTTTGGGGATGACGCCCACCCAACCGCCCGCCCCACCTCGAGCAGTGTCTTGAGACGGCGGCACTGGTTTCGCCGCCGATGCTCCCGGCAGAAGACTGAGCGCCAGAAAGAACAGCAGATTCACCACCGGCACGAAGAACAGGATCGTCCAGGCGGGCGACGCACCTACATCGCGCAGCCGCTTCACCGTTAGCAGCACGCCGGCCCAGATGAAGGGGATGGCGATGGCCAGCATGGTGTAGAAGAAGCGCTGCTCGCTCCGTGGGAGGTTGACGATGGAGAGCGCTCCCGCGGGCGCGTAGTAATTCAGGATCGACCACGGCCGATGAAAGGCTTGCCGCGCCACTTCGCTGTCGATCAGGTACTTGGTGAAGAACAGGATGAGGCCATACCCGAGGTATTCGGCGCGTCCGACCGTGCCTTCCCATTGGAACAAAGCAGAACCAGTCCCTTGGCTCACCTTCACCCCCTGAAGGAATGCCAACAGCATAGTACCGCCGGGTGCTGATCGCTGAGCGCTGATTTACAATCCGGGCGCCATGTCCGTCTCTGTCCGTTCTTTCGCAAAAATCAATATCGGACTGCGCATCGGCCCGGTGCGTCCAGACGGATTTCACGAGTTGCGGACGCTGTACCAGACCATCGGGCTGCACGACGTGCTGCGGGTCACCATCGCACGTGGCAGCGGCATTGAGATCCGGTCCAACGCGCCCGCTGTTCCGCAGGACGAATCCAATACCTGCTACCGGGTGGCCGAGCGCGTCCTTCATGCCACACGCCGGCGTGCCAAGGTGACTATCACCATCGAGAAGAAGCTGCCGGTGCAGGGCGGACTCGGGGGCGCCTCCTCCAATGCAGTCGCCACTCTGCTGGCCCTGGAACGGGCACTCCGGAGGCAGCTCCCGCCGGAAGACCGCATGCGTATCGCCGCCGAGGTGGGCTCCGACCTCCCCCTGTTCCTGCTCGGCGGCCTGGTCCTGGGTTCTGGCCGGGGGGAAGAGGTCTACCCGCTGGAAGACATGCCCGGCATCCCCTGCGTGGTCGCCACCCCGGCCATCGGCGTCTCCACCCCCCAAGCCTTCGCCCGCTGGGACCGGCTCGCGGAAACCGGCTCCGGCCGCAGAGGCAAATTGACGGCGCCAGCTATATCCAGTACAATCAATGGGTTCAGTCACTCTGTGTTGGCGTGGCTGAGTGGGTCTTCCACCGGTGTTCCCAGCCGCAACGTTGGGGACCGGGCCGAGGCACTGCTTCTCGACCTTGTCCGTGCCGGGATCGAAAACGACTTTGAACGTGTCGTCTTTCCTGAGTATCCCGAACTGCGTAAGGTGAAGCGTGCCCTGGAGCGTGCGGGCGCCCGGTATGGGTCTTTGTCCGGCTCTGGCTCGACGGTGTACGGGCTCTTCGCTTCCTCGGCGGAGGCGAAACGGGCAGCGGTGCGGTTGACCGAAGGCGGGATCCGCGCCCAGGTGACCACCACGCTTCCTCGCCGGCAGTATTGGCGGAGAATGTTCGTCTAGTGGTCGGTGGCCAGTGGTCGGTGGTCAGAGCTTTGTGCTGACCACTGCCCACTGACCACTGTCCACTGGTACTGGGCGGTCGACTAATGGTAGGTGCCGCCGCTTTGCAGGCGTGAGTGAGCTGAGCGGAGCGAGGCGAACGGGAGCCTGCAGGCGGCATCCTGAGCGCGGAGCGCGAAGGATCTCTACCTTAGCGGTTTCCCGGAGAAGGATTGGGCGGTCGACTAATGGTAGGTCAAGTGCCTTTGGAGCACTTTGTCTAGGTTCGAATCCTAGCCGCCCAGCCAGAGTTGAGCCGCTTTGCGGGCGTCTGAGCCCGCAGGCGGAATCCTGAGCCCAAAGGGCGAAGGATCTCGGAAGTCAGAGGTTGGTAGTCAGGCAAGCGATGCACGAGGCAGTGAAAAAGGCGAGCGCAGTCGGCAGTCCACACGAGGTGGCGACGAAGGCTATGGCGACGACAGTGGCAACCGCGGAAAAAAAGACGCAGCAGCCCACCGAGCAGCCCAAGGCAGATCGCAGACCGCAGCGGGCACGGCACGACGACAAGTTCAAGATCTTCTCCGGGACGGCGAACCCGGCCCTGGCCGACGAGGTTTGCGCCCACCTCCAGATGGCCCGCGGCCAGGCCACTGTTACCCGCTTCCAGGACGGGGAGACCTACGTCCAGGTGCAGGAGAACGTGCGCGGCGGCGACGTCTTCGTGCTCCAGCCCACCTGCTTCCCGGTGGACCAGCACCTGATGGAGCTGCTGCTGATGATCGACGCGCTCAAGCGCGCCTCGGCGCGCCGCATCACCCCGGTCATCACCTACTACGGGTACGCGCGCCAGGACCGCAAAGACAAGCCGCGCGCCCCCATCAGCTCCAAGCTGGTGGCCGACATGATTACCACCGCGGGCGCCAACCGGGTTCTGGTCATCGACCTGCACGCCCCCCAGATCCAGGGATTCTTCAACATCCCGGTGGACCACCTGTTCGCCTCGCCGGTGCTGGTTTCGCACTGCAAAGAACGCAACTTCCCCAACCTGACTGTGGTCTCACCCGACGCCGGCGGCGTGGAGCGCGCCCGCTTCTTCGCCAAGAAGATGGACTCGGCGCTGGCCATCGTGGACAAGCGGCGAACGGGCATGGACGAGACCGAGGTCATGCACGTCATCGGCGACGTCCACGGCCGCACCTGCCTGCTGCTCGACGACATCATCGACACCGCCGGCACGCTCTGCAAGACGGCCGACGCGCTCATCGAAGCGGGTGCGTCCAAGGTCTACGCCTGCGCCACCCACCCGGTGTTCTCCGGCCATGCCGTCGAGCGCATCGCCGCCTCCAAGCTCGAACAGGTCATTGTGACCAATACCATCCCGCTGACCGAGTTGGGCCGGCAGGAACCCAAGATCAAGGTACTGTCCATCGCGGGGCTGATCGCGCGCGCGATCCAGTCGATCCACGAAGAGACGTCGGTCAGCACCCTATTCACCTAAGGACTGAGGAATCATGGCTACAGCAACCGCAAACAACGTAGTGGAAGCCCAGCCGCGGCAGGACCATTCCCGCGGCAAGAATGAAGCCCGGCGCGTGCGCGCCGCCGGCCTCATCCCCGCCGTGCTCTATGGGGCCAAGAAGCCGACGGTGGCGCTGGTGGTCGATCCCAAGAGGATGCTCCAGATCCTGCACTCCGACTCCGGCCACAACACCATCTTTGACCTCCAGGTCGGCGACGAGCGCACCAAGGCCATGATCGTGGACTGGCAGTACGAGCCCATCAAGGGCCACCTGCTGCATGTGGACCTGAAGCGCATCGCCATGGACGTGCGCATGAAGGTCAAAGTGCCGGTCAAGCTGCTGGGAGTGCCCGAGGGCGTCAAGACCCAGGGCGGCATCCTGGAGCAGGTGGAGCGCGAGATCGAGGTCGAGTGCCTGCCCGGCGACATCCCCAGCCACATCGACGTCGACGTGTCGCACCTGGTGTTCGGCACCGTGCTGCGCGTCTCCGACCTGTCCAAGAACGACAAGATCAAGGTCCTGACCGCGGCCGACCAGACCGTGGCCCACATCGTCTCGGTGAAGGAGCATGTGGAAGAGAAGCCGGCCGAGGTGGGCGTCGAAGGCGCTGCCGCCGCTCCCGCCGAGCCCGAGGTCATCAAGAAGGGCAAGCAGGAGGCCGAGGAAGGCGCTGCCGAAGCCGAGGCTGCCGCTCCCGCGAAGGCGGAAAAGGCAGAGAAGAAGGAAAAGAAAGAGAAATAGCGGACGTGAAACTGGTCGTCGGTCTCGGCAATCCGGGCATCGAGTATCAGTTCACGCCGCACAACATGGGTTTTCTGGCGGTGGACCGCATTGCCGACGAACACAAGGTGCGGGTGGCCAACCGCCATTGCCGGGCGCTCACCGGCAGGGCCGCGATCGCGGGGCACGACGTCCTCCTGGCCAAGCCGGAGACGTACATGAACCTGAGCGGCATTGCGGTGCGCGAGCTGGTGCGCGAGTACGAAGCCGATCCGGCGCAGGACCTGATCGTGGTGTACGACGAGCTGGATCTTCCGCTGGGGCAGTTGCGCATCCGCCCGCGCGGCAGCTCGGCCGGCCACAACGGGATGGAATCGATCATCGGCGCGCTGGGGACGGAAGAGTTCACCCGCGTGCGCATGGGGATCAACCCGGGGCGGCCGTTGAAAGAAGGCGCGCCCTACCTGCTGTCGCCCATCAAGCGCTCGCAGGAGGAAGCGGTCGCCGACATGATCGACCAGGCCGCCGAGGCGGTGAAGGTGGTCCTCACCGACGGCGTCGCCGCGGCCATGACCCGGTTCAACCGCAAGGCGGAATCGGCGGAGATGTAACGCCGCCGTCCCGGCGGCGAACGAGGACGAAACGCGCTCGGGACAGCCGGCCAGAGGCCGGCGGTACAGGAAGATTTGGGAGAGAAACAATGCAACGTGCTTATGAAGTGATGTTCATCGTCCGGCCCGACATGACCGAGGAAGACCTCGACAAGCTGATCTCGTCTCTGGAGAGCACGGTCGCCAGCGTCGGCGGCACGGTGAAGAACGTGGAGCGCATGGGCAAGCGCCGTCTTGCCTACATGGTGCGCAGGTTCATCGACGGCATCTACATCCTGCTCACCCTGGAGGGAACGGGACAGGGCGTGGCCGAGCTGGAGCGCCGCCTGCGCGTCACCGAGCCGGTGATCAAATTCATCACCGTGCGGGTGGACGAGGAGCAGAAGCGGCTGGACAAGGTCAAGAAGATCCGCGCCACGCGCCAGAAGCGCGCCCCCGAGCCGGCGTCGGAGCCCGCCACCGGGGAAGCTACCCCCGCGGCGGTGTAAGCAAGTTCGTTGTAGAGACGCCCGTCAAGGGCGCCTCCCGAAGGCGAAAGATTGGTGGTAGAGACGCCCTTACGGGGGTCTCTACCGAAAAAATCCGAAGGAGATCTTATGGCTGACGAAAAAGAAGTGCAGGCACCCGCAGCAACCGAGACCGCCGCGCCCGAGCAGGCGGCGCCCGCCCCGGTGGCGCCGCCTCAGCGTCCCCGTATGGGAGGCGATCGTGGCCCGCGTCCCGGCGGCGACCGTGGCCCCCGTCCCGGCGGCCGCGAGGGCGGTCCCCGCAAGTTCTTCCGCCGCAAGAAGGTCTGCAAGTTCTGCGTCGAGAAGATCGATTCCATCAACTACAAGGACGTGCGCCTGCTCGCGCAGTTCGTGGCCGAGCGGGGCAAGATCGTCCCCCGCCGCCTGACTGGCGTCTGCACTCCGCACCAGCGCCGCCTGACCACGGCCATCAAGCAGGCGCGCAACATCGCCCTGCTGCCGTTCTCTTCGCGATGAGGGGTTTCCGGGTCGCGGGTTTCTGACCCGCACGGCCGAGCGAAGCTCGGTGATTACGAGATTGGAGCTCTGTTATGGAAGTCATCCTGAAAGAAGATGTATCCAAGCTGGGCCACCGCGGCGACATCGTGAAGGTGGCCGAAGGCTACGGACGCAACTACCTGCTGCCCCGCAAGCTGGCCATCGAGGCCACGCCCGCCAACCGCTCCGTCATCGAGCAGATGCGCGCCGCCGCCCTGCGCCGCTCCGCCCGCGAGAAGGGCGAAGCTGAGGAGTTGGCCAGGCAGTTCGACGGTCTGAGTGTGCAATTCACCCGCAAGGCCGGGGAGAAGGACCACCTGTTTGGCTCGGTGACCCCTGCCGACATTGCCGAGGCCCTGGGCAAGAAGGGCTTCA
>DATKKJ010000042.1 GCA_035543055.1 Terriglobales bacterium
CTGAAGCCTGGCGCTCTGAAGCCTGGCGCTTTGAAGCCTGGCGCTCTGAAGCCTGGCGCTCTGAAGCCTGGCGCCCTGAAGCCTGGCGCTCTGAAGCCTGGCGCCCTGAAGCCTGGCGCCCTGAAGCCTGGCGCCCTGAAGCCTGGCGCCCTGAAGCCCGGCGCGATCTACTAGACCTGTGTTGCCCTGAATGGGAATACCTATTCAGCGGAGGGGGAAGGCTGCGGAGGGTCCGCAGCCTTTTTACTTTGTGCGACTACCAGATCTTGCGACCCACAAAGTCCGCGACGGCTTGTAAGGCAAACGCGGCCACGCTTCGGCGCCGGCCGTAGATCCTGGCGGTTCCAATCATCCCCGGGAAGAGTCGCCCGTCGGAGTTGTTGACCAGCAGGGAAACGACGTAGAAGTTCGGGGCTTTCATACCGGCGAATTTGCTCAAGTCCATCAGATTCGGCGCGATCTCTGACGAGACCGGGGAGACGGAAACCGACTGGGCGTCCCACTTTCTGAACATCCCATCCACGTGTAGTTTTGCCGACGCGTTAGCGCCGAAGCGCTTCATGTCGTGCTCGGAAACGTAGATCCGGGCGCGAAGCCGGCCGGTCTCCCCGACTTGCGCCAGCTCCGTGCCCGCGGCCACGTATGCACCCAGCCAGTCTGTTGTGCGGGGGGTCAGTACGACCCCGCCGATAGGAGCCTCCAGCCGCAGGTCGTCGGCCTCTCGCTGGAAGGTATGGGTCTGGTCCTGCATCGCCTGGCGCTCGCGTTCGGCGACGCCGTAGTCGGCATTCTGAAATACCGCGGCGTTCTTGCGAGCCGCTGCCATCAGGTAGCCTGCTGACGTCCTGGCCAGCTTCGATTCGACCTGCAGGTTGCGCAATCGGAACAGGGGCGCCCCTGGGCGGACCGCCTGGCCTTCCGAGGCGTCCACTTGCGTGACGATGCCGGGGACCATGGTGCGGATGACTGCCATGTTCTCCGGCTCGAGTACGAACCTGCCTTGCGCGCTTTCATGCCAGATCGGCGCCAGCAACAACACGGCGGCGGCCGCGGCCGCTGCCCACTTTCGTTCGCCCGCGAACCAGCGGCGGATCCGGTCCTTCTTGTCCAAGTAAACGAATTTCATAAAGTTCACCAATGTGCGAATGCGGCCCTGGAAGATCAGATAGGCGGTCCCGTATTCCGGGATGAACGCCCATTCGTGCGTGAAATTGCGAAAGATGTTCCCGATGAAGCTGGCAAAGACATACAGCACCGAGTAGCTATACAGGCCCGATAGCACCGCGTAGATGGCATAGCCGACGCGCCTCCGCTTGGGCACATACGGTACCTCGACCGGCAGCCGCCACACGTTCTTCTTCACCCACGAGGACAGGTACACGGTCGAGGCTTCCTTCAGGTCGGCGATCCCCAGGATCTCGCAGAGCATGTAGTAGCCGTCGAGTTTCATCAGCGGGTTCCAGTTGATCAGGATCACCGCGATGCCGGTAAAGAGGATGATGAGGTACGAAAGGTCGTGGATGGCCGTGCCCGGCGCCGTGCCCCACCACAGGGGCGTGGCGATGGCGCAGATGATCAGCTCCGACCAGACGCCGGACACCGCGATCATCAGGCGCTGGTGCTGATTTCCCAGCACCTCGCCCTCGGTCGTATCGGTGTAAAAGGCCGGCGTCAGGTACAGCAGGAGGAAGCCCATCGCGGGCACTTTGGCGCCGTAATGCTTGCAGGTGAATCCATGGGCCATCTCGTGCACGCAGAGCAGGGAAGCGCCGACGATCCAGAAGACCGCGACATCGAACCAAGTCTTGTTATTGAAGTTGTAGAACTGGAAGGTGTCGTGCCCGATCTCGCTCCAGTGGGTCACGAACACCCAGATGGTGAAGGCGAACGCGGCCAGGGTCAGGGCGGTAAACCACCAGGTAAAGATGAAGCTCAGGTGCTTGTAGAGCCAGGTGAGAAAGGCATCGGGATTGATGGCGGGGAACTTGATGGTCGATAGGTCGCCCCAGCGGCTCTTTTCTCTCAGCAGTTTGCGCCGCTCTTCGGCGCTCTTCTGCATCAGCTTGATGTTTTTTTCCTGGGGCGTCTTGTACCAGAAATTCATCGCCTCCACGCCGTCGGCGAACTCACGGACGACGTCGGCGGAATACAGCACTCCAGTCTTCTGCGAGAACAGATCGGCGATCTCCTCGTAGGAGCGCTCTCCATTGAACATTTCGATGAGCTGCCAGTTCTCGGGAGGGAAGGAGTACATCGCGTCCACGCCGGGAACGACGGCCTTGACGACCCGTTCCCCTTCCTCAATGTGTTCCTTGAAAACGACGTCGGGCGGGATCCGCGGGTAACGCTCCGCCATCCGCTTGGCGGGTAATTCAGGCAGAGCAACCTCGAGGGCGCGGGTGATGTTCATGGCCGCGAATCGATGCGCACGTTCACCGACATTCCGGGCTTGAGTTCTTTGCCCGGATTCACCACCTCCGCCAGGACCTCGATCGTGCCGCTGGAGGGATCGACCACCGGGCTGATCTCGATGACCTTCGCCCTCTGCTTGAGCTCCGGCGCGCCCGTGCTCATGAGCGAAAGCTCCTGGCCTTTCTTCATGGTCGCGATGAACCTCTCCGGCAGGGTGAACTTCACGCGCAGGGGACTGGTCGCCGTCACCCAGAAGATGCGGTCGCCGACCGCGACCTTCTGCCCCGCCCGCACGTAGCGGCGCGCCACCAGGCCATCAAATGGGGCGCGGATGCGGGTTTTTTCCAGCTCGAGCTCCAGGGACCGCTCCGTAGCCCGCGAGCCGACCAGCAGCTCTTCGACGCGCTTGATGTCCCATTGATCGGACTCCGCCTTGTACTTGGCGTGGTCGAGCTGTTCTTTGGTGATGAGCTGCGCGTCCCACATCTTCTGGGCGCGCACGTAGTCCGAGTGCAGGACCTCAGCTTCGGCCCTCCAGTTCTTGAGGTCAGCTTCGGTGCTGCGGGTCTTGGCGCGGGCCGCATCCAGGTCGGAAGAAATCTGCCGGTCGTCGAGCAGGGCCAGCACCTGGCCGGCCTTGACCGCGGCGCCTGCTTCGGCGGAAATCTTGGCCACGATCCCTTCCCGCTGCGCCGCCACATCGACCTGGTTCTCGACCACCAGTGGCCCGGAGGCAACAAACTCGGTTTCCTGCAGGGCGCGGGCGGACGCTGCCGGCGCCGCCGCCGACACTGTCGACGCCGGCGCGGCCGATTTCGATTGCTCGCAGCCCGCCAGGAGAGTTGCCCCGACCGCGGCCAGTCCAAACGCCAGAACCCGTCTCATCCCAGCCTCCCCTTACCAGCCGAACCAGTACCAGATCTTGGAATACAGCCACAGCGCCATCCCCCGGAAGAGCACATATCCCGAGGGGCGCCAGCCCACCGTGACCTTGCCCCGTCCTTGCATCCCCGAACGGATGGCGCCGTCTTCGTTGGGCAAGCTCACGCGCGCGAAGAACACCCGCGACTCGCCTTGCACTTCGCCCTTCGGACTGACAATGTCGACCGCACCCCGGAAAGTGTGCGTGGGATAGAAGTTCAGCTTGATGGCGGCCGATGACCCGGCCTGCAGCAGTCCCGCCTGGTCGTCATCGACCGCGATGTCCACCACCGCGTGCGAGGCGTCGACCACTTCCGCGAACGAGTCGCCGAACTGGAGTCGCCGTCCCACCGAGTTCTCGATGTGGGGAGTGGCTACCACCCCGTCGATCGGGGAGCGCAGCTTGGTCTTGTCCAGCAGCTCCTGAGCTCGCGCTACTTCGGATCGCCAGTAGTCCGCCTGCACCTTCTGGATCCCGGCCTCAGTGCCGTCATTCGTTGCCAGAGCCCGGTTCATCAGCAATTGCGCGCTCTCGTATTTCGCCTTCGCTGCGGACAGAGCGGCCCGGTAATCCCAGTCCGCCACCTCGGCCAGGATGGTGTTGCGGGCTACGTGATCGCCCTCGCGGACATATACCTTCTGGACGACGCCCTCGACCTCCGGCTGGATCTGCACGCGATGGGCCGGAGCAACGATCACATCTCCGTCGACCCGCATGGGGATGGGGATCACGACCAGGAAAACCGCGATCGCGATGGCGGCGATGTAGGTCGCCTTCCGCCGCCGCTTCTCCATCGCCATGAACTTGCGTTTCCTCTCCATGACCGGCTCGAGTACGGAGATGAAGGGCACGTCCTTGTACATCTGCGCGTTGCGCAATGCGACCGTGGCCTGGCCGGCCAGGACCTGGACGATCTCCAGGTGCGTCTGGGTCAGAAAATCGGGATCGGCGCTTTCCAGGCACAGGATGCCGACCGAACCGGTATCGTCATTCAGCGGCTTGGCGTAGAAGCCGCGCATGCCGGATTCAGCGAAGTACTTGTGGAACTTTGCCCGCGTCTCCTCGCGGGGATCGTCGATCTCGCCGTCCCGCTCGCGTACGTCGACCACCTCACCCGACAGCGCCGCCCACTGCAGGATGTCGTCCAGCTGCCGGACTTCCGGCGACGCGGCATTCACCTGCGTCTTGCCGGTGATGGCGCTCAACTTGAACCGGCCGCCCTGGAGCAGGCCGATCGAGGCACGCTCGTAAGGGATCACGGCTTGGGGAGCGTTGACGATAGTCTGCAACACGCGATCGAGATTCAGCGTCGAGGTGATCTCCTGGCTGACGGTGACCAGGGTCTCCATGATCTCCAGCTTGCGCTCCGCCAGCAGAAGGCTGGCGTTGTGCAGCGCATTGCTGGCGGTCTCGCACATGGTGGTGAGCAGGAACAGTTCGTCCTCATCAAACTGGGACCCGTCATTGCGGTTCACAGCCTCGACCACGCCGACCAGCGAGCCCCGGTCCAGGACGGGCGCAGCCACCAGGGTGAAGACGGCCCCTTCCTCCACGCCTTGGTTGCGCCGCGCCAGGCGCTCGTCTTCGGGGTCCTCGATCAGCACTGGTTGGCCCGAATCCGAGACGTCCCCGGCCACGCCCTCCCCGGGTTTCTGCCGGCTTCCCACCTCGGCGGTCACGTCCACCCCGGCCTGGCTGGTCAGGACCACGCCATCGCCTTCCACCATCCAGAGATTCACCCCCTGGACGTTCATCACCTCGTGGAACTTCGAGGCGATCATCTTCATCAGGTCGTCCATCTCGAGATTGGAGTTGAAGACCTTCTCCAGGTCGTACATCTGGGTGATGCGGGTGATGGACTCGAGTTGAGAGTTGCGCTCGTTCTCGTAGGC
>DATKKJ010000043.1 GCA_035543055.1 Terriglobales bacterium
ACCAGGCTGCACAAACCGGCGCGGGCGGCGTAAGCGGCCATGGAAGCGGAGGTGTTGCCGGTGGAGGCGCATGCCACCCAGCGGAAGCCCTCTTGCCTGGCGACGGAGAGGGCCGCGGTCATGCCGGTGTCTTTGAACGAACCGGTGGGGTTCATGCCCTGGTGTTTGGCCAGCAAGCGTTCGATGCCGGCGCTACGCGCACAGCGCGGAAGTTCGTAAAGGGGCGTATTGCCCTCGCGCAGGGTCACAGCCTGGCGCACGTCGTGGAGGATGGGCAGCAGCTCGCGAAATCGCCAAACGCCGCTTTGGTCCAGAGGGTCGTGCGAGGTCTTGCGCTCTTTCCAGGTCCGTTTCAGAGCCGCCGGGTCGCACGACAGGCCGGGATAGCAGGCTTCCAGCAGGTCGCCGCAGCGGGCGCAGCGGAAGTCCGGCGCGGCAGTGTGCACCGTGTTGCCGCATCCGCAGCAGCGCAGGCGGGCGACCGCGGGCAGCGCTCCAAAGTGGACATCGGAGGTCATGCCGGCGTCCGCTCCGCGACGCTGGCGCGCGCCGGCGAGGCCGCGCCGAGGAATTCCTGGTGCACGGCGTGCACCACCTCGTTGGCCGAGACGGCCGGCACCGCGAAGCAGATGTTGAGCTCGCTGGCCCCTTGCGTCATCGCAATCACGCTCACGTTGCGCCGTGCGACTGCAGCGAACAGCCGCGCCAGGATGCCGAAGGTCCCTTTCATGGTCTCGCCCAGCACGGCAATGACCGCGATGTTGCGCTGCACCTCCACCTGGTTGAGGATGCCGTGCTTCAGTTCATTGCGGAACAGGCGATGGATGACCGCCAGCACGTGCTCCGTGTCCCGTTCGCGGAAGACCAGCCCCAGCGCATTTTCCGAAGAGGACTGGGTGGAGAACAGCACGTCCACATGCTCGTGGGCCAGGCGCAGAAAGAGACGGCCGAAGATCTCGGCGAAGTGCACGTCGCGCCGGGTGGTCAGGGTCAGCAGCGACGCCTGGGTGACCGCGGTCACCGCCTTGACCGGGGAACCGATGGGCGCCACCGTGGCGGCGATCCGGGTCCCGGCAGCCTGCGGCGCGAACGAGTTCTTGATCCATACCGGGATCCCGGCCTGCATGGCGGGCCACACCGCACGGCGATGGATGACCTTGGCGCCGTAGTAGGAGAGTTCGATCGCCTCCGCGTAGGTGATCTCCGGCAGCGTGCCGGCCTCGGGGCAGACCCGGGGATCGGCGGTCAGGACCCCGTTCACGTCGGTCCAGATCCAGATCTCGCCGGAGGCGATGGCGGTGCCCAGGATGGTGGCGGAGTAATCCGATCCACCGCGGCCCAGGGTCGTCGGTTGTCC
The DNA here is from genome assembly GCA_035543055.1 of Terriglobales bacterium. NCBI lineage: Bacteria > Pseudomonadati > Acidobacteriota > Terriglobia > Terriglobales > Terriglobales bacterium. The sequence continues at coordinate 1,358 of DATKKJ010000043.1, forward strand.
CTTGGCGGTGGCGCCGCAATAGCCCGTGATCACCGGCACGACGCCTTGGTCGAGCAGCGGCAGCAGCGTCTCGCGGCAGCGGCGGCGTGTGCCTTCCATGTCGGGACTGGCATCGCCGAACTTATCGTCGGTCACCAGGACGTGGACGGCGTCGACATAGGCGGCCTTCGTGCCGTCCTGGCCCAGGTAGGCCGCCAGGATCTGCGCCGACATCTTTTCGCCCATGGGCAAGGCCACGTCGAGGACTTGGGGCGTGCTCGATCGCAGCAGCGAGAGTGCGTGACAGAACTCGTGCAGTTGCTCCAGGACGGCATCGACCTGCTCCCGGATGGCGTCCCGGGAGTCTGCGGGAAACAGTTCGTCGAGGACGGCCTGATGGCGGCGTTGCACACCTCTGAGTACTTCGACGACGGTGGACTGCGACCCGGCGGTGGCCGCCTGAAGAGCACGGACGATGAGGTCGGTGACGCCGGCCATGGCCGAGACCACCACCACGACCTTATCGCGCTGGGCAGCCTGCCGCACGATCGCTCCGACATCACGGAGGCGCTCGGCGTCGCCCACCGAGGTGCCGCCGAATTTCATGGTGATCAGGCTCATGCCCGCCCTGCCTGCAATCCGTTAAGTACAACACGCCCGCGAGGCAGCAGCAAGCGATCCAATCGATAGCACCGATCTGTTTTGACCATGAAGACGAACGGCACGGCTGGTGGCCGTGCCGTTACGCAGATCCCCGCACAGACCTCAGCAGCGCACGATCTTCGGAGAATCCATGCCCCTGGTGGCGTTCCTGGTATCGACCACCAGCTTGGCTTCGCTGACGATCTTTTTGTAATCGTAGGTCGAGTGGTCGGTGACGATCAGGACGCAGTCGAATTCCGGCACCTGCTCCAGCGGCGTGCAGGTCATGTTGAGCTTGTAATGGCGTCCACGCCCGACCGTCGGGAAGAAAGGATCGTTGTAGGCGACCTGGGCGCCGGTCTTTTGCAACTCCTCGATGATCACGATCGCGGGCGATTCGCGCAGGTCGTCGATGTCCTTCTTGTAAGACATCCCCAGCACCAGGATCCGGGAACCGTTCATCGCCTTCTTATGCTGATTGAGGGCGCGGGAGACGGCCTCGATGACGTGGTAGGGCATGGCAGTATTCACTTCTCCTGCCAGCTCGATGAACTTGGTATGAAAGTCGTATTCCTTGGCCTTCCAGGACAGGTAGAACGGGTCCAGCGGGATGCAGTGGCCTCCCAGGCCGGGGCCGGGGTAGAAGGGCTGGAATCCGAAAGGCTTGGTCGAAGCCGCTTCGATGACTTCCCAGATATCGATGCCCATGCGGAGGCAGAGCAACTTCAGCTCGTTGACCAGGGCGATATTGACGCAGCGGTAGATGTTCTCCAGCAGCTTGGTCATCTCGGCGACGCGCATGGAGGACACCGGGACCGTGCGCCGGAAGATGGTGCCGTACAGGGCCACGGCCAGATCCGTGGCCCGAGGAGAGCAGCCGCCGACCACCTTGGGGATGTCCTTGCGATCGAAGTCGCTTCCAGGATTCTCCCGCTCCGGAGAGAAGGCGGTGAAAAAGACCTGCCCGGACTCCTTCCCGGAAGCAGCCACCTTCAGGCCGGCGCGGTTCTGGCTCTCGAGGATGGGGATGAGCAACTCCTCCGTGGTACCGGGATAGGTCGTGCTCTCCAGGATCACGAGTTGTCCTGCGCGAAGGAACGGGGCAATAGCCTCGGCGGTCGAACGGACGTAGCTCAGATCGGGTTCGCGGTACTCGGTCAGCGGAGTCGGCACGCAAATGATGACCGCGTCCATGTCCCCGATGCGAGAGTAGTCGCTGGTGGCGGAGAAGCCCTGGCGACGCGCCGCCTGCACCTGCTCGGCAGGGATGCGATAGATGTAGGTGCCGCCGTTGCTGAGCGTCTTGACCTTATTCTCGTCAATGTCAAACCCGGTGACCGCGAATCTCTGCCCGCTGAACAGCAGGCCCAAGGGGAGACCGACATAACCCAGGCCCACGACCCCGACCTTGGCGGAACGGGCCTGAATGCGGGACATCAAGGCTTCACAGAGTGACGCCGGAGCAGTCGACGGTTGCATCAGCGAAGCACCTCGATTGTTGCCAGGAAAACTGCGATTCTAGCACGGAGTTTTGCGGGCCCCGCCGCCGGGCCGCGTCGGCCTGGGCTGGTTGTCGACTGAACGATCGTTCAGCAGCTCAGAGGTACGGGCGTACCTATAAGCCGCAAATGTTTTCGCCCCTGTTTGTCCCGATTTATTAACACGTTCTTAGGTAGTCCTTTGTATTCATGGAGTTGCGTGGCGTCTTCGGGCGGATTTCGACCCTATGATTGGCATTTCGGTTGCACCAGATTTAATACTCCGTCCCAGCGCTCGTCGTGTGTACGCTCTGGACGGGACCGGCGTAGCGGCCCATGAATCTGGCCATGACAAATGGAGGGCCGATGTACCAGGCTCAAGCAGAAAGGCGCTCGGAACAGCGCTTCCCACTTCGTTTGCCCATTATCGTTAAGTCTTTTGAAGGCGGTCTCAAGGAAGAGACATCGCAGACCCGGGATGTAAGCGCACGGGGAGCTTTCTTTTTTCTGCAAAACCGCCTGCCCGAAGGCGCCACCATCGAGATGACGCTGACCCTGCCCTCCGAGATCACGCTCACGGAAAGCATCAAAGTCCGCTGCAAGGGCAAGGTGGTGCGCTTGCTCGACGAGATAGAGGCGGGCAAGATCGGCACCGCGGTGGTCATCGAACAGTACGATTTCGCCCACGAAGCGCACGACGCCTGAACCGGGCCTGGGTCCCTTTTGCACCCCAACTGGTGTCGTCACTAGCCTTCTACTGCTCTCCCGTTGCCCCTCCCGGCACTCGATTTGCTGCTAAACTCCAGCCATCGTGAGTCCCGCGCAGCCGAAAAGCGCCGGTGAGACCGCTTCGCTGATCGCCCAGCTCTATGCGCAGAGCAAGGCGGAGAGCTATGGCATCTCGCGGGAGCAGTTCCCTGCCATCCTGCGATCGGTCGCCGACAGGTACGCCGCCGGGGCCTCGGACATCGAGTTACGAGCGCTGTATGCATCCCTGCATGTCGAGGAGCTGGCCCTGGCGCGGGCCTGCGCTGCCGGGAACAATGCTGCCTGGGAGATCTTCCTCACCCGCTACCGCGAGAAGCTCTACGATGCCGCTCACGCCATCACGCACGACGATGCCACCGCCCGCGAGCTCGCTGACTCGATCTATGCCGAGCTCTACGGGACCCGTACACGGGAGGGCGGAGAGCGGGTCTCCAAGCTGGAGTCTTACACTGGGCGCGGTTCACTGGAGGGCTGGCTGCGCACCGTGCTGGCCCAGGAGTACGTGAACCGCTACCGCGCCGGGCGGCGCAACGTCAGCCTGGAGGAGCGCGAAGAGGGAGGCCTCCAGCTTCCGGCGCCCGCACGCGAAGAGACTCCGCTTCCCGATCCGCGCCTGGATGCGGCCATTGACGGCGCGCTTGCGGGACTGGAGGCCGAGGAACGCTTTATCCTCGCAGCGTACTATCTGGACGGCCGTACCCTGGCCCAGGTGGCCCGCATGCTGGGCGTGCACGAATCCACCATCAGCCGCAAACTGGAGAAGGTCGCGGGTGCATTGCGCAAGAAGGTCCTGGAGAACCTGGTGCGTGCGGGAATGAGCCGGCGCCAGGCCGAAGAAGCGTTGGACGTGGACGTGCGCGATGTGTCGGCGGATATCCGCAGCCGGCTGGCGCAAGAAACCGGCGGCCGGCCGTTCTTGAATAAGGAGTCACCGTAGGCGGGAGAATGCCCGATCTGCCCAAATCCGTTCTGGGACGCATGCAGGCGCAAGCCGCACCGCGGGGGCATCCCACTGCTGACCTGCTGGCCGCCTTCTCGGAGCAGGCGCTGACCGGCCGCGAGCGCGAGAACGTGCTGGCGCATCTGGCGGTCTGCGCCGCTTGTCGCGAGGCGCTGGCCCTGGCGTCGCCTCAGCCGGTGGCGGTGCAGCCGGGCGGGGTCTTCGTGCCTTGGTACCGGCGGCCTTCGATCTTCGCCTGGGCGGGCACGCTGGCGACCGTGGCCGTCGTCGGCGCTCTGGTCTTGAATTACAGCCAAAGCCGCTATTCGACGGCGACATTTTCGGATGCCACGCCGACCAAGGTGGCCAGGACTCCGCCGGCGGAGAACAAGCCGGCCGGGCCCGCGACCCAGGCCGAGGTCAGCGGCGGCCTGGCAGGCAGGGCCCAAACCGCACGCCGGGATGCCGACCAGGCCAAGGCCGAACCTCCGTTGAAGAAGGGTGCAGAGGAACGCGGGCGCAAAGAGATCTACGCTGCCTCGACACCAGCGCAGGCCCCGGCGAAGGATGAGAAGAAGCTCGACGGTGGCATGCTCCAGGGTCAGCTCAGTGCCATGAAGACGCCGGCCGCGGCGGCAGCCCATGCCCCAGAGGCCCAGGCCGCCCCTGCCCCGCAGGCCGTCGTTGCTGCCAACGCCATGGAGGAGAAGCAACAGGTTGCGGCCGGCAAGGAAGCCGATAAGCTCGAGGGCCTCGCCGCCGAGCGCTCCAAGAGCGCGAACGTCGCTGCCAGTGCTGGTTTCGGCGGAGGCACGCTGTCCAAGTCAAAGGCAGCGCTGCCGACACCAGTCTTCCGCTGGAGCATCTCCGACAAGGGCAAGCTGCAACGCTCCCGAGACCAGGGACGCACTTGGACGCCGGTGTTGGCCAGCGAGGCCACAGTCTTCCGCGCTGTGGCGGTGGTGGGGAATGAGGTTTGGGCGGGAGGGTCCGCGGCCACCTTGCTGCATTCCGCGGACGGCGCCAGCTGGACCAGACAGACTCTCCCCGGCGCCGCTGCCGATGTGGTCACGCTGCAGTTCAGCGACTCTCAACATGGCACCGCCCGGACCGCCGACGGCGTCCCCTGGACCACTTCCGACGGTGGCCAGCACTGGACCAGGCAGTAGGCGCCACCAGTTACTCTCCAATAAACGACGATCCGGATCGGTGTCTTAAAGGCAGTGCAAAACTCTCGCGGGAGTGATACAAAAGGGGGCCTCTTCCGCCCAGGTACACTCCCCGCCCAGGCGCGGATAACCTCTGTTCAGGAGCGTCCTCATGCTTGAAGCGCTCGACCTGAAAACGAGCATGTCCAAAGCGCAATACGCCAAGGAGATGCCTGAGCTGCAGGAAAGACTGCGCAAGCTGCAGTACGAGGCCCAGGATGCCGAGGTCCCGGTAGTCATCTGCCTGGAAGGCTGGGACACTGGCGGCAAGGGCCAGATCGTCAAGAAGTTGACCGAGAAGCTCGACCCGCGCCTCTTCCGCGTGCATCCCGGCACCGCTCCCTCGCCGCTGGAGCAGCGTCACCATTTCCTCTGGCGCTACCAAGTGGCGCTGCCCAATGACGGGGAAATGGCTGTCTTCGACCATTCCTGGTACGGACGCGTGCTGGTGGAACGCTGCGACAAGCTGACCCGGAAGAAGGTCTGGCGCGAGGCCTACCAGCAGATCAATGAGTTCGAGCGCTGGCTGACCGACGATGGCCAGGTCCTGCTCAAGTTCTGGCTGCACATCTCCAAGAAAGAGCAGAAGAAGCGTTTCCGCGCCTGCCTGAAGGACCCGCTGCTGAAGTGGAAGATCACAAAGGAATACCAGCGCCACCACAAGGAGTACGGCAGATGGGTGAAGGCGGTCGAGGAGATGCTGGCCAAGACCGACACCCCGAACGCGCCGTGGACGGTGGTGGAAGCCAACGACATTCGCTGGGCGCGGATCAAGGTGTTCGACACCATCGTGAAGGCCATGGAGAGCGCGCTGGCACGGCGGCAGGCGCTGCCCAGCGGCGTCTCCCGCACCGCGGCCGCAGCCGCCGCCACCCGCGACGTCCGCGCCGAGAGGGCGGCGCGCGACAGCGAGCTGGCCCGGGCCGAGGAGAAGAAGACGGTCGCCGCAGAAGCCAAACTCAAAGCGGAGGCAGCCCATGCTTGAGAAACTCGACGTCTCCAAGAAGCTGTCGGAAAAACAATACGAGGAGCAGATGGGACGGGCGCAGGTCCGGCTGCGCGAACTCGAGTTCCAGATCTACAAGAAGCAGATCCCGGTGCTGTGCGTGTTCGAAGGCTGGGACGCCGCCGGCAAGGGCGGGGCCATCAAGCGGGTCACCGAGATCCTGGATCCGCGCGGCTTCACGGTCTCCAGCTACGCGGCGCCCAAGGGAGAAGAAAAGACCCATCATTATCTCTGGCGCTTCTGGCGCAATCTCCCGCGTACCGGGCACGTGGCCATCTGGGACCGCAGCCATTACGGGCGCGTCCTGGTGGAGCGCTGCGAGGGGTTCTGCAACGCCGACGAATGGCGCCGCGCCTACCGCGAGATCAACGAGTTCGAATCGCACCAGCACTCGGCCGGCATGGTCATCTGCAAGTTCTGGCTGCACATCAGCAAGGAAGAGCAGCTGCGCCGCTTCAAGAGCCGCGAGACCGACCCCTTCCGCTCCTACAAGCTGACCGAAGAGGATTGGCGGAACCGCGCCAAGTGGGACGTGTACCTGGAAGCGGTCGAGGACATGCTCCTGCATACCAGCACGCCGTACGCGCCCTGGACGGCGGTGGAAGCCAACAACAAGTACTGGGCGCGGGTGAAGGTGCTGAAGACGGTGCTGGGAGCAATCGAACAGAGGTTGAACTGAGGGTCAGGAAGGTCATTGGTTCATGCCGATCGACCGGCGACGCAACAGGAAGCTGTTCCGGCGGCTCCACCGCTTGCTCAAACAGGCCGCGGACAAGCCGCAAGCGAAGACCGTGCACCGCCTCCGTACCACGGCACGGCGCATCGAAGCCCTCTTGCAGGAGCTCAGTCCGGATCCGGACAAGAACCAGCGCAGGCTGCTGAAGGATCTCTCTCGCCTGCGCCGGGTGGCCGGCCGGGTGCGCGACATGGACGTCCAGATGGCGCTGCTGCGCGGCTTGAAGGTCGGCCGCGACTCCCGCCACAAGGAACGCCTCCTGCAGGCGCTGGCCCGGATGCGCAGCAAGCGCGAAAAAAAGCTGTTATCCGCGCTTGCGAAGGACGGGGTGGGCGATGTCCGACGTCGCCTTTCGAAGGCGGCGCGGAGGCTTCGCATCTTTCAGGAACTGTCCCCGGCCGCGGAACCGCAGGGACCCGCCGGCGGCTTCGATCCGGTGGCCGCTGCCTTGCGCGAATTCACCCGCGTAGCGCGGGAACAGGGTGCGCTGCGCGAGGACAACCTGCACGCGTACCGGCTGGAAACCAAGCGCCTGCGCTATGTCGCCGAGATGGCGGGGGAGGATGAGACTGCGCAGAAGATCGTGGCCGAGCTCAAGCGCATGCAGGACGCCATCGGGGAATGGCACGATTGGCTGGTGCTGAGCCAGCGCGCCCAGCGGGCGCTCGAGCCCGAGACCGAGTCGCCACTGCTGGCGGCGCTCCACAACGTGATCCGTGCCAAGTTCCGCGACGCGCTCCTGGCGTGCACCGACGCGCGCAAGGACCTGCTCGAGGTCGCGCAAGCGGTGCTTTCGCCTCGCAAGGCGGCCGCTGGGATTCGAGCTAGGGCCATCGTGGCCACGGCCTGAACAGGTTCGAAGGGGGCATCCGTACTCTTCCTGAGTTCCCTCTATGCCGGTACTGGCGGCCATCGATATCGGTTCGAACTCGGTCAGGCTGAAGGTCGCGCGCCTCTCCCGGCGGCGCCTGCAGACCATCTACGAAGACCGTGAGGTCACGCGCCTGGGCGAGTCGGTCTTCAAGACCGGCCTGCTGGCGCCGGACGCCATGGCGCGCACGGTCAAGGTCCTGCGGCGCTTCCACAAGTCCATCCAGGAGCAGGGGGCGGCGGTGGTGCGTGCGGTCGCCACCAGCGCGCTGCGCGACGCGCGCAACTCCGAATCCTTCATCGAGTGGGTGGAGTCTTCGACCGGATGGCGGCTGGAGACCATCTCCGGCCTGGAGGAGGCGCGTCTCATCCACCTGGGCATCCTGGCCAACATGCGCCGCCTGCGCTCGCCCTTGCTGTTGATCGACCTGGGAGGCGGAAGCTGCGAGCTGACAGTCTCGCAGCAGGGGCATATCCGCTCCACGGTGAGCCTGCCGCTGGGCGCGGTGCGGCTGACGGAGGAGTTCCTGCGTCATGATCCGCCCAAGAAGGACGAACTGCGAAGCCTGCACCGCCTGATCGCGGAGCGCCTGACGCCCGCGGCGCATCGGATCGCCCGCGTCGGGGTGCGCACCGTGATCGCGACCTCGGGTACGGCTGCGGCGCTAGACGCCATCAACAAGGCCGAGGCCGGCGGCAAGCGCAGCGCCACCCCGGTGCCGCGCAAGACCGTGGTCAAGCTGGCGGAGATGCTGGCCAAGCGGAACCACCAGCAGCGCGCCTCCATCCCCGGGCTGGGGACCAAGCGCGCGGAGATCATCGTGGCTGGCGCTGCCGTGTACGCCGAGATCATGGAGCGCTGCAACCTGTCAGCTTTCGTCTATTCGCCGCTCGGCTTGCGCGACGGGATCCTGGCGCAGATGGCGGCGGAGCGGCATCTGAGCGCCCGTTCCACGCGGCAGATCGCCGCCGATCGCTGGGATTCGTTGCTCACCGCCGGCAAGCGGTATCACGTCGACCTGCTGCACGCCCGGCAGGTACGAGAGCTGGCCATGCGCCTCTTCGAAGAGCTCGACGAGGTGCACCAGTTGCCGGAGGATTACCGCGAATGGCTCTCGGCGGCGGCCATGCTGCATGAGGTGGGCAGCTACATCAATCGCACCGGATGGCACCGCCACGCCTACTACATCATCGCCCACTCCGAGATCCTGGGATACACGCCGCAGCAGCGGCTGATCATCGCCGCCATCGCCCGCTACCTGGGCGCGCTGCTGCCCGCCCCCGGACAGCCGTACCTGAAACCCATGCCGCCTTCCGATCGCAAGCAGGTCCCCAAGGCGGTGGCGCTGCTGCGCCTGGCCCGCGCCTTGAACCAGGGGCGCAGCGGGGCAGTGCGCGACGTTGCCGCACGGGTGAAGGATGGGCGGGTCGTCCTGCAGTTGCGCGCCATCCGCCGCATGGGCGCCGACCTGGAGCTGTGGATGCTGGAGAAGGAGCGCGGCTACTTCCGCGACACCTTCGGCCGCGACCTCTTCGCTGAACTGGGGTAGGCTGGCGGCCCGGACGCCCGACCAACGGTCACTTCCGGGACTTGCTGGCCCGGGATTTGCTGGCCCGGGATTCGGCTCCTGCGCTCTCGATGCTGCGCACCAGCTTGGGCGTCAGGCACCACTGCAACGTCGATGCCTTGCCCGTCTCTACCCGTGCCACCGCTCCTTTTTTCAAGTCCACCGCCGATTCGGAACTGCGACCGCTGATGAGCAGGCTCAGGAACTCGCTCAGGCTGGGATTGTGGCCGACCACCATGATGGCTTCCGCCTTGGCGTGGCGGGAGAGCAGGTCCCGGAACTGGGTGAAGTTCGCCTCCGGGCGCAGGCCATCGTCAATGGTGAGCTTGCCCTCAAAAGCGATCTCGTTGGCCACCAGCGACGCGGTCTGGGTGGCCCGCTTCAGCGGGCTGGAGACGACCGCGTCCACGTGGACGTCGAGGGCGGCCAGGGCCCGGCCGATCTGCCCGCACTGCTCGATCCCGTCCTTGTCGAGGGGCCGTTTTTCGTCTTTTTGGGGATTGAGCTTGTGCTGGCCGGCGCTGGCGTGACGCAAGAAATAAACAATCATGACGATCACTTCCGGGCCACGATTCTAATGCAATCGTGCGGCTACGTCCTGCGGCTGGTGCGACGGTGCGGCACAATCCGCGTTTCTTCCAGAACCTGTTTGCCTTCAGCGAGGCCGATGAGGAACTCCTGGGCGTTGAATCCCGGCGGCCCCAGCCCCGCGGCCTGCCGGCGACGGGAAGCAAGCAGCTCTTCCGCTCGGACGTAAGAACCATCGGGTTGCAGCAACCGCGCCTTCGCCGTGTCCAGAAGATAGACCTTCAGGAGCTCGTCCAGCAAGCGCTGGCGCAGCATGGGGTCACGCACCGGAAAGACGACCTCCACCCGGTCATAGAGGTTGCGCGGCATCAGGTCGGCGCTGCCCACGTAGATCTCGTCGTCGCCCCCGTTGGCGAAGTAATAGACGCGGCTGTGCTCCAGGAATCGTCCCACGATCGAGCGCACCCGGATGCGGTCGCTCACCCCGCGGATGCCCGGCCGCAGCGCGCACTTGCCGCGCACGATCAGGTCGATCTCGACCCCAGCCTGCGACGCGCGGTACAGGGCCTGGATGATGTTCTTGTCGAGCAAGCCGTTCATCTTGGCGAGGATGCGCGCCGGCTCCCCCCTTCTGGCGCGCTCCGCTTCCCGCCCGATGAGCGCCAGCATCGCTTCCGCCAATTCCAGAGGGGAGAGCAGCAGCGGCAGGTAATTGTCGCGCTCGGAATAAGCGGTCATGAAATTGAAGACGCTGTGCACCGCCGAAGTCATTTCCTCGTCGGCGGTGAACAGGCTCAGGTCGGTGTACTGACGCGCCGTGATCTCGTTGTAATTGCCGGTGCCCAGGTGGGCGTACTGCCGGATGACCCCGTCGCCCTCCTCGCGCGCGATCAGCGTGAGCTTGCAGTGGGTCTTCAGCCCGACCAGCCCGTGGAAGACCTGCACCCCGGCATCCTCCAGGTGGCGCGCCCACTTGATGTTCGGCGCCTCGTCGAAGCGCGCCTTGAGCTCGACCACGGCGGTGACTTCCTTTTGCTGCGCCGCTTCCACCAGCGCGTTCACCATCGGCGAGTTCTGGCTGGTGCGGTACAGCGTCTGCTTGATGGAACGCACCCGCGGGTCTTCGCAGGCCGACTCCACGAACGAGACCACCGGGTCGTAGGAATCGAACGGATGGTGGAGCAGGACGTCGTGCTCCCGCAGCTCTTCGAAGAAGTCCTTCTTCTTCGGGCCGAGGTGGAATTCCCGGGGCACGAAACTCTTGTACTTCAGCTCCGTCCGGCGGCTCTGGTCGTAGATGGTCATCAGCCGCGAGAAGTTCACCGGACCGTCGGTAGGGTAGACCTGCCAGTTCTCCAGCTCGAACTCGGTGCGCAGGCGCTCGATGATCTCGGGGTTGGCGTCGGCCTCGATCTCCAGCCGCACGGCGTCTCCGCGGCGGCGGTTGTGCAGCTCGGTGCGCACCGACTCCAGCAGGTTCCGCGACTCCTCCTCCTGCAGGTAGAGGTTGCTGTTGCGCGTCACCCGGAAGGCTGCGGCCGAGATGATGTCGTAGCCCGAGTACATATCGGCGGCGTGCATGCTGACCAGGTCGGCCAGGAAGACGTAGTCCTCGGTCTCGGGCAGGCGCACCAGCCGCGGCAGGGCCCTCGGCACGGTCACCACTCCCATGTAGGTGCCGGCGGCGCGGCGGCGGCGGCGCAGCAGCAGCGCCACGCAAAGCGCCTTGTTCAGCACCCGCGGGAAGGGATGCGCCGGATCGATGGTCACCGGCGTCAGCAGGGGATCGAGCTCGCGCTGCCGGTATTCGTTCAGGTAGGCGAGCTGTTCGGTGTCGAGTTCGTGCAGTCCCAGCACCCGGATGCCCTGCTCCGCCAGCGCCGGGCGCAGGCGCTGGTTCCAGCAGCGGTACTGGAGGTCGGTGAAGTCGTGGGTCTCGCGCGCGATCATGTCGCGCTCGTCGGCCGGCGCCAGCCCGTCGACGCCCGGCTCGGTGTAGCCGTCCTCGATGCGTTGCAACAGGGCCGCCACCCGCACCTCGAAGAACTCGTCCAGGTTGCTGGCGGTGATGGCCAGGAACTTGACCCGTTCCAGCAGCGGGTTGCGCTCATCCTCCGCTTCCTCGAGGACGCGCCGGTTGAACTTCAACCAGGAGCCTTCAGGATTGATGTAGAAAGCCGGATTTTCCAGGGAACGTGCCATACCAACCGGGGGACTTCTATCGTATGCCGCTCCGAGCAGGGCGGCAAGTGACCCCGGAGTATCGGTGCAAGCCGCTGAAACAAAACAACTTATTTCTTCCGTCACGCGCGAATGTGCGCCCTCTGCTCGACCCGCATCCCGGCCCGGTTTATCCTTGAGTGTTTGGCTGGAGGACGCTGCGTGGCTAAGCCCGCTTTCGTGAAGGTTTCCCGCGCCGGATTACAAGAGCAGGTGCGCAAGCTGTGGCCGGAGATGGAGTGGATCCGCGACACCGACCTGCGCCAGAAGGTCGAGAACACCTGGGTGCTGGCCCTCGAGCGCAGCCCCCTCACCCCGAAAGACCTCGACGAGATCCCCTTCACCCTGCTCGTTCCCGACTGCCCGACCACTTTCATGGAGCACAAGCGTTGCGTGGTGCACATCGCGCGCCGGGCCGCGGAGGCGATGAAGGAATTCATGGGCGGGGCGCTCGCCATCGACATGGACACGGTCATCGCCGGCGCCATCCTGGCCGATGTCGGCAAACTACTGGAGTACGAGAAGTCGGGCGGCAAGGCGCGGCAGAGTGAACGCGGCGAACTGCTGCGGCATCCCTTCACCGGCGTGGCGCTGGCCATGGAGTGCGGTGTGCCCGACGAGGTCTGCCACATCATCGCCGCCCACGCCGCCGAGGGCGCGCAGGTCAAACGCACCACCGAGGCCTGGATCGTGCATCACGCGGACTTCATGGCCTTCGAGCCGTTCAAGACGCTGAAGAAGTAGTCGGGAGTCGGAGTCAGCATGGCCACAGGCAGCGGAAAGCAGGCGATCACGGCGGACATGGCGAAGTGGGCGGCGGGGCTGAAGTTCTCCGACCTCTCCCAGGATGCCGTGTATCAGGCCAAGCGCTTCTTCCTCGATTCCATGGGCTGTGCGCTCGGCGGCTACGGGGTGCACGACGTGCAGATCGCGCTCCAGGTCCTGGATGAGATCGCGGCCCACGGCCCGGCGACTGTCATCGGCGCCGGCAAGCGCGTGGACGCCGTCTCGGCTTCGCTCGCCAACGCCCTGATGATCCGCTGCATGGATTACAACGACATTTACTGGAAGCAGGACCCGTCGCACCCCTCCGACATCTTTCCCGCCGCCATGGCGTGCGTGGAGCGCGCCAAGGGCGACGGCTGCGAACTGATCGTCGGCTTCGTGCTCGGTCACGAATTCGAGCAGCGTTTTTGCGAGGCGGCTTTTCCCGGCATCCGTGAGCGGGGATGGCACCATGCGACCCTGACCGCCTTCGTCTCACCCATCGTCGCCGGGCGCGCCCTGCATCTCGATTGGGAGAAGATCCAGCACGCCATCGGCATCTCGGCCTCGCGCCAGTGCACCTTTGGCGCCGTCACCGCCGGCAAGCTCACCATGATGAAGAACACCGTGGACCCGATGGCCACGCAGTCCGGCGTGCTGGCGGCCCTGCTTGCAGAAAAGGGTTACACCGGCCCCGAACACGTGGTGGATGGCAAAGAGGGACTGACCCATTGCTTCGGGCCCGAGTGGAAGCTCAACGTGCTGACCGACGGGCTGGGACAGTCGTGGCGCATCACCCAATGCGGCATGAAGTTCTTCCCTACCGAGGCCCTGACCCACGCGCCCCTCTCCGCCGTGCTCGACCTGGTCAAGACACACGACCTCAAGCCTGAACAGGTCGAGAGCGTGACCATCCGCTCCCTGGCGCGCGCCGCCGACATCCTGAGCGACTCGAGCAAGTACGACCCGCGCAGTAAGGAGACCGCCGACCATTCGCTGCCCTACGTGATCGCAGCCGCCATCGTGGACCGCCAGGTCACGCCGCTGCAGTTCAAGAATGAGAAGATCATGGACCCGCGCATCCGCGAGCAACTGCACAAGGTGAAAGTGGTCGCCGATCCCGAGATCGAGAAGGTCTTCCCCGCCCTGCAACGCGTGCACGTGACCATCAGGACGACGGATGGTAAGGAATTCACGGAGCAGTTGGACTATCCGAAAGGTGACCCGCGGAATCCGCTCTCCGACAAGGAGATCGAAGAGAAGTTCGAGGCGCTGGCCGGGCCGGTGATGGCGAAAGACGCGCGGCGGAAGGCCATCGAGGCGATCTGGAAGCTGGAAAAGCAGAGTTCTGTTACGGAGTTAATGGCGCTGTTCAAAGCTCAAAGCGTGGCGGTGCCGGCGTAAAGGCCTCAACCGCAGAGAACGCCGAGAACGCAGAGGAGGTTTTTCAATTGTTTCCTCGGCGGTCTCTGCGATCCCTGCGGTGAAATGGTTTTTCTTATGAGCCAAACGGTAGTCGAGAAACTCGCGCAGTCGCATCTCGCTGAAGGGCCGAAGCGGCCGCTGCGGGCGGGAGATTTCGTCTCTATCCGCCCCAGGCACGTCATGACTCACGACAACACTTCGCCGGTCATCAAGAAGTTCAAGGGCATCGGCGCGCAGAAGGTCTTCGACCCGCGCCAGCCTGTCTTCGCTCTCGACCACGACATTCAGAACACCTCCGAAGAGAACCTGAAGAAGTACCGCGCCATCGAGGCCTTCGCCCGCGAGCGCGGCATCGACTTCTATCCCGCGGGCACCGGCATCGGCCACCAGGTGATGGTGGAGAAAGGCTACGTCACGCCGGGCTCGTTCGTCGTCGCCTCCGATTCGCACTCCAACATGTACGGCGCGCTGGGCGCGATCGGCACCCCGGTCGTCCGCACCGACGCCGCCGCCATCTGGGCCACCGGCGAGTTCTGGTGGCAGATCCCGCGCACCGCCCAGGTGTTGCTCGAAGGCCGCCTGCCGCCGGGCGCGACCGGCAAGGACGTGATCATCGCCCTCTGCGGCCTCTACAACCAGGAAGAGGTGCTGAATGCGGTGGTCGAGTTCGCCGGCCCAGGCGTGGCCTCGCTCTCCATGGACGCGCGCCTCACCATCGCCAACATGAGCACCGA
>DATKKJ010000044.1 GCA_035543055.1 Terriglobales bacterium
GCCATGGGGTCGGCGGCCAAGCGATTTCCGAGCCAGTAGCCGAAGTGCACGGAGTTGAAGGCGATCTTCTCCAGCAGTCCGACACAGAGCAGCGGCAGAGTGGCCCACAGGAAGGGCGCACGCCGCGCCCATGCGGAAGCCAGCAGCAGCCATCCCCAGAACGGCGCGTACCAGAAGCCGTGGCCCAGCAAGAGGTGGTAGAAGAGGATCCAGGTCATCTGGCCGAACGAGAGTCCGGACCATAGGTCGAGTCCGCGCGCGCCGGCCAGCAACAGCATGATCACCTGCACCACGAAAGTGGCGACGAAGGTGATCAGTGGGATGACCAGGATGGGGATGGCGGCCTTGGCCAGCACGGTCTCGTGGTCCGACACCGGCAGCGACTTCCAGAACAGGATGCTGCGGTCGCGACGCTCGCCGTAGAGCGCGTCCACGCAGTAGAAGATGGCGACCAGCATGGTGGTGCCCATCAGAAGCAGCGCGGGGAAGGTGAAGGGCTGCTCGCCGCGGAGATCCTGGCTATCGAGCTTCGCGACCCGAACCAGGCGAAAGCCGAAACCGATGACGATCAGGACCGCGACCCCCAGGGGCGCGAGGTAGATGCTGCGGTTCTCCAGGATCTCGCGGCGGACGAGCCAGTAGAAGCGGCGGTGGAAGGGGAGATCGCCGACGGCCCGGGAGCGCACCGGGGCTTCGGAGAGGGCGTGGGTGTTCATGGCGTCACTCCTTGCTGCCCGCCGACGATGGCGACGAACAGGTCGGCGATGCCGGGCGTGCGGACCTCGCCGAGCGCCGCCAGCCGCTCCCGCTCGACGCCTTCGAACAGCATCACCGTGCGGCCGAGCGACTGGCGCTCCGCGATCGGGCGCAGAGCGCGCGCCGCCGCCACCTGTTCCGGCTTGGCCGCGAGTTCGGCGAAACGCGCTTCCACCTCTTCCATGGTGCGCCTGAAAACGATTCGCCCGCGGTCGATGAACATGAGGTCGGTGAGCACGTGCTCGACCTCTTCGACCTGGTGCGTGGCCACGACGATGGTGCGCGTGCCTTCAAAGTAGTCGTTGAGCAGGGAATCGTAGAACTGCTTGCGGAACAGGATGTCGAGGCCGAGGGTGGGCTCGTCGAGCACCAGCAGGCGGACATCGATGGCCATGACGATGGCCAGGTGAAGCTGCGTCACCATGCCCTTCGACAGCTCGCGCACCTTGCTGGCGCTCTTGACGGTGGTCCGCTGCAGGAAGCTCTCGGCTTTGGCGCGGTCGAAACCCGGGTGCACGCCGGCGACGCAGTCGAGCAACTGGGCCACGCGGATCCAGCGCGGGAGCACGGCGACGTCGGCGATGAAGCAGACGTCGCGCATCAGCCGCTCGCGTTCGCGCCAGGGATCGCGGCCCAGGACGCGCAGCTCGCCCTCATAGGAAGTCAAGCCGAGGATGGCGTTCAGCGCCGTCGTCTTGCCGGCGCCATTGGGGCCGATGAGACCCAGGATGCGGCCCTCCTCGACCTGCAGGTCGATGCCGTCGACCGCGACGGTGGCGCCATAGGTCTTGCGCAGGCCTCGTGCTTCGATGCAGCTCATTTCACGTCTCTCCCTGCCTATTTCTTCTTCGGGCGGCGGCCGTTGAGCAAGTCCTCCGCCGTCAGTCCCAGCCGCTCGATGCGCTCGTGGATCTGCGGCCACTCCTGGTTGAGGAACCTCTCGCGCTCCCCCTTGAGCAGCAGGGCGCGCGCTCCTTCGCGGACAAAGAGGCCGAGCCCGCGACGTTTCTCGACCAGTTCCTGGTCCACCAATTCCTGATAACCCTTCAGGACCGTGAGCGGATTCACGCGATACTCGGCGGCCACGTTGCGCACCGACGGCAGCGGATCGCCCTCCTTCAGCACGCCGTCGAGGATCATCGCCACCACGCGGTCGCGCAGCTGGCGGTAGATCGGCTGGCTGTCGTTCCACTCACGGTCCATCAGGTCTTCCCTGGGAGCCCCACCATACCAGAGATACCGCGTGCGTCAGTTCACCCGGCGGAGGTCGAAGCGCGCGTGGATCACCTGGTCGCCGGGAAGAATGAAGGTCCACTCCTCCTTGTGGTGATTGGCGTCGATCAGGGTGAAGGACGAGCCATGCATGTGTCCCCGCTTGGGGCTGCCACTGATGTCCACGAACTGGAAGTCGATGGTTTTGCCATCGGGAGACGCCTTCCCGATCATGTGCGGCCGGTTGCCGGCGTCGCAGTAGTGGACCAGGTTGAGTTGGTCGTCGTTGAGGTAAAGCATGGTGACCGGGTGGTCGATCTTGGCGGCCTGGTCCTCGCTCCTCATCCAGAACGGCGCGCCCTGTTCCTGAAGCTCGTGGACGATGGCGTGGCCCTTGGAGGTGACGCGCATGGCCACCCGCAGGTCGGCCATGCTGACGCCGTTCAGGGGCGGGTCGATGGTCACCGGCCCTTCCCATTCGCCGGCAAGGGTCTTCAGGGCGTCGAAGGAGACCTGGGCCTCGGACTTGGGCGGCGCGGGCTGGGGCGCGGCCGACTGCGCGAGGAGCAACGGGCAAAGCAGAACAAACGCGGACAGTAGAATGCAAAGCGATCTCATGGTCTATCTCCTGGCGGTGCTGGTGAAATTCGAGCGTCATACCCGGGTATTCCGGTAACTGTTATAGTTAACTATAACACTAAGTCAGTGTCAAGCAATTCTTGCCGCGGGATGGCGGCCGCGGCCCGCCCCCGCGACTTCCGTGTGCGCCGCCGTTACTTCTGTGCCCCCGCCGGTGACCCCCGTTATCTTTCGCCCCGCCAGCAGTGGCGCTACCGTGGGCTCACTGGGATGGAGCAGCGAGGTGGGCGCATGGAAGATCTCGAGCACGGAATCCGCCGCATCGCGGAAGAGCTGCGGGTGGTCCAGGAACAACTGAAACAGGCGGGGCTGCTGACCGACGAACGCCAGCGCCGCCTCCACCGCTGGGAGCTGGCCCGGCATCTCGGCTCCCTGTTCGAGCGGGTGCAGATGTACTTTTTCGTGCATCAGCAGGCGGCCAAGCTGGCCGCCTATCGGGCCGGCCATCCGCCGCTGCGGGCGCCGCGCCCGGACTAGCCGTCTTTCCCCGGCCCCGGTTTGCGGCTACACTCGCACTCTGGCCATGCCCGACATCCAGCTAGTGCGCGAGTGGGACGCCGACACTTTCCACAAAAAGGTCCTGGAGCTGGAAGCGCAGGGCTACGTCTCCCGGCGCGAGACCTACAAGATCACCGCCGAGATGAATCCCGAGACCGGGCTTATCGTCCACCTGCATTCCATCGAGATGCACAAGGGGGAGTGACCGCGGTCTCTGCCCTCGGTTCACCGCTGTGATGTACGTCACAATCCCAAAATGGTGTGTTGGTGGTACTATTCGGCTGAAGGTCACTGACAATGCTGTCCCCTTATGGTCTCGAGATCATCGAGAGCTGTCTGACCTGCAAGCTGCGGGAAGACCGGCTGTTTTGTAATCTGTCGCCGGGCGCGGTGAAGGACCTGGAGGCCATCAAGTACTCGACGGCGTATCCCAAAGGCGCGGTGCTGTTCGTGGAAGGCCAGGCCCCGCGCGGGGTGTTCATCCTGTGCAAGGGGCGGACCAAGCTCTCCATCTGCTCCAGCGACGGCAAGACCCTGATCCTGAAGATCGCCGAGCCCGGCGAGGTGCTGGGGCTGAGCGCCACCGTCTCCGGCAAGCCCTATGAGCTGACGGCGGAGACCCTGGACCCGTGCCAGGTGAACTTCGTCAAGCGCGACGATTTCCTGCGCTACCTGCGGGAGCACAACGAGGTCACGCTGCGGGTGGCCGAGCAGCTGAGCGACAAGTACAACACCGCCTGCCACGAGATCCGCTCCCTGGGCCTGTCGCACTCGGCGGCCGAGAAGCTGGCCAAGCTGCTGCTGGAATGGTCGGAGAAGAACGGCGACAGCAAGCAGCCGGGACGCATGAAGCTGGCCCTGACCCACGAGGAGATCGCGCAGATGATCGGCACCTCGCGCGAGACCGTGACCCGCCTGTTCGCCGATTTCAAGAAGCGCCAGATCATCCAGCTGAAGGGCTCGACGCTCACCATCCGCAACCGGCAGGCGCTGGAAACCCTCATCAATCCTTGAATCCGGGCGGGGGCACCGCACCTTCCTGACGTACACCCATCACCATTTTTCGTGATTTGAGTCACAGCTTTCGCGCCCCCGCACTCCTAGATTGGAGGCATGAACCAGGGGAGTGACATCGCCGTCAACTTCTTCACCTGCGACGTGGCCCCGCCGCGACTGTTCAGCCATCTGAGCGCGGAGGCGGCGCGCGATTTCAGCGCCATCCAGACGGCGCAGGAACTGCCCAAGGGAGCGGTGCTGTTCAGCGAAGGCCAGACCCCGAGCGCCGTGGTGCTGCTGCAGAGCGGAGCGGCGCGGCTGTCGATCTGCTCCAGCCGGGGCGAGAAGCTGACCTTGCGCACGGCCAGGGTGGGAGAGGTGCTGGGCCTGAGCGCCAACGTCTCCGGCAAGCCGCACGAGGTCACCGCCGAGACCACGGTCCCCTCGCAGATCGTCTTCATCAAGCGCAAGGATTTCGTGCGCTTCCTCAAGGAGCACACCGACGCCTGCATGCAGGTGGTGCAGCTGCTCAGCAACGACGTGCACGCCGCTTATGACCGGGTCCGGGCCATCGGCATGGCACGGGCCCGCCACGTGCGCAACTGACCCGCTCCGGGCCTCCGGCAGAGCTGCAATCGCTCGGGGGGAGGCACGATGATCGCCAAGTGCGCCAATCCGGAATGCGGCGCCCCCTTCCGCTACCTGCGGGAAGGACGGCTGTTCCAGGTGGACCAGGACCCCGCCGGGCACCGCCTGGTGGGACCCTTCCTGATCGCGGAGACCGGCCCACCCCACCGCCTGGAGCACTTCTGGCTGTGCGGCGCCTGCTGCCGGCGGCTGACCCTGGCCATCGATCCGCAGCGCGGCGTGGTGCCCGTGCCCCTGCCCCAGGAACGGGGGAAAGCCGCGGCCTGAGCGGGTCCTCCCCGGTGTGACTGCCATCACACCCCTGCGTGATTCTAGTCATAGCGCGGCCCGAGCTTCGGGCGCACTCTGGGGGCAGTGGGGGCCATGTGGACCGGCCAACCAAGGCGCGGCCAGGGCCGAAGGAGACACCCATGGCGAAGGACGAGCGCGACATCCTCGAACTGCTCAAGTTCGAGCTCAACTTCCTGGAACAGGGCGGCTACGGCCGCTCGGTGCGCACTCCCTGGAAACCGACCTCGATCTTCCAGGACTCCCTGAGCTGCATCAATTTCGGCGATCCCCATCGCACCCGCCCGTGCAACGAGTGCCTGCTCATGGACTTCGTGCCCCCGAGCGCGCAGGGCGAGGACGTGCCCTGCCACCACATCGTGCTCAACGAGAAGGGCGAGACCGTGGACACCATCGAGCGCTACGACAACCAGCAGGAAGTCGAGGAGAAGTTCAAGGACTGGCTGCGCCAGACCATCGCCCGGCTGGAAGCGGAGCGCGCCCGGCGGCCCGCCTAGGACAATCCACCCCGCGGCCCCCGGCCTGACGCCGGCCCGGCACCCGGCCGCGCTCGCCGTCATCCGTCACTCGGAACTGTGACCGAAATCACAGAGCCCCGCCCACATCCTAAGAGAATATGCAGCATCCCGGGGTCCCCAACTCGGGGGGCGTCCGGCAAGGAGCTCGTATGGCCGCATGGAGGACGCCGCAGTCTCTGCTGGCGATGGCAGCATCCGCTGTACTCCTGGCCGCCGGCGCTGTCGCGCAGACGCCGGCGCAAAAGAACGTGGTCCCCGCCTCTCCCGCCCCGCAATCGCAATACGTGGGGTCGGAGACCTGCAAGGGATGCCACGAGGACCTCTACAAGAACGTGGAAGGCACGCTGCACGTGCAGACCTTCAAGCTGAAGGACGCCGCCCACCAGGGCTGCGAAGGCTGCCACGGGCCGGGCGCCGCCCACGTGGAGGGCGGAGGCGATAAGAGCAAGATCTTCGTCTTCCCCGCCGCCAAGAGCCAGGAGGTCAGCCAGCGCTGCCTGTCGTGTCACGAAGGCAAGCTGGAGCAACGCCTGTTCCGCCAGTCGCCGCACAACGAGAACGGGGTCAGTTGCACCAGCTGCCACTCCGTCCATCACAGCAAGAAGGAGTACCTGCTGACGGCGGCGCAGCCGGCGCAGTGCTACTCCTGCCACACCGAGCAGCGGGCCGACTTCATGAAGCCCTTCCGCCATCGGGTGGACGAGGGCCTGATCAAGTGCACCGACTGCCACAATCCGCACGGCACGCCGCGCGACCGCCAGCTGCGCTCCTCCCCCAACCAGGACCTGATCTGCACCAAGTGCCACGCCGACAAGCGCGGCCCGTTCGTCTACGAGCACGAACCGGTGCGGGTGGAGGGCTGCACCGCCTGCCACACTCCGCACTCCTCGGTCTATCCGCGGATGCTGCTGACGGCGCGCATCAACACCCTATGCCTGCAGTGCCACGTGCAGATCCCCACCGGCGTGCACGGGCCGCAGAACCAGTACCGGTCGACCTGCATCATCTGCCACAACAGCATTCACGGCTCCAACACCAGCAACATTTTCTTCAAGTAAAGGAAGGAGAAGGACCATGGCAGCTCGAGATCACAATTCGCCCCGGCCCCTCCTTCCCAGAGAGCGGCCGTCGGATGGGAGTCAAAGTATGAATTCAAGGCGTGCAATCGTTATCGCGATCCTGGCATTGCTGCTGCCCCTGTTCGCCCTGGCACAGAACCAGCCCCAGGAGGAACAGCCCAAGGTGTGGGGCGACTACGTTGTGCGCGGCTCGGTCGAATTCGGCGGCCACATCGCCGAATCCGAGGGCAGCGAGCAGATGTACTCCACCCTGGTGGACCTGCACAGCGGTCCCCGGCTGCTGGGGCAGGAACTCACCATGCAATCCCGCACGCGCGTGGGCGGGCTCTTCGACAACCTGTACAGCAGCAGCTTCGGCTTCGGCGGCGACCCCAACGGCATGGCCCGCCTGCGCCTGGAGAAGGACCACTGGTACAACTTCGTCGCCCTTTACCGCCGCGACAAGAACATCTTCGACTACAACCTGTTCGCCAATCCGATGAACCTCAACCCGGGCATCACCACCTGCGGCGTGGGTTGCACCAACGCCTTCACCCCGTCGGCGCTGCCCTGGTATTCGAACACCACGCGGCTGATGGCGGAGACCCGCAACATGGGCGACTTCTCCCTGACCCTGTTCCCGCAGTCCAAGGTCAGCGTGCGCCTGGGATACGCCCGCAACGCCACCTACGGCGCCATGTACACCACCCTGGAGGCCCCGCTGCGCACCATCCTGAGCCAGGACTCGCAGTGGAAGTCCGACCGTTACCAGGGCGGCGTGGACCTGAAGTTCCTGCCACGGACCACCATCAGTCTCGATTTCTTCTTCGAGCACGACAAGAATGACATCGGCTTCACCGATGCCAGCGATATCCTGTACACCCTGGGGATCGGCCCGGCGGGGGCCCCCCAGCAGATCCTGTTCAACGGCCAGCCGCAGCCGGTCGATATCGGCCTTCTGTTGCCACCTTTGGCAGGCACGGCCTCCTGCGCGGGCGCCAACACCCAATCCAACTTCACCGGGGGCCTGTTTCTGATGAGCTCCGGGTGCAACGGCATCCTCCTGAACACCGGCACCGGGGGCCCTTACTTCCGGCATGGGAATGTGCGCACCGACATCCCCACCGGGCAGTTGTCCTTCCAGTCGAGCTATTTTCATAACCTCGACCTGAGCGGCAGTATTGTCTACAGCTCGGCCAGCTCCGACTACTTGAACTTCACCGAGTTCGCCCACTACGGCAGTGCTGCTGTGCCGGCAACTCCGGTGCAGCCGCCGCCGGTCGTGCCGCCGGTGCCGCCGCTCGTAACCACGAGCAATAGCAGCCTTTTCCTGATCAACGGTGCACCCAACGCCGACCGCATGACCGCCAACGCCGATTTCGGGGTCACCTACCACATCAGCAAGAGCCTGTCGGTGTCCGACAAGTTCCGCTGGGTGAACTGGCGGCAGCATGGCTTTGACGACGAGAGCCGCTATGGCTGCTTCCTCAACTCGACGACCTACGCGACGGCGGCGGGAACGACCGGCACCTTCCGTTCGCTACTCAATCCTTGCTTCAGCGGCATACTCGACCTCATCAACCCGTCCGGCGGCGGGCTCATCACCACCTGCCCGACGGCTGGACCTGTCCCCGCCGGTTGCCCCGCCGCAGGGCTCAACCAGGCCCAGGGTTCGGTGGCGCTTGGGGCCGGCAATTATCTGCAGACCCTTGCCAACAGCGCCCTGGTGGGCGAGCGCTCCTACTTCAACACCTTCAAGGTGAACTGGCAGCCCACCCGGCGCTTCAGCGCCTATGTCGGCTACCGCTTTGCCCGCCGCTCCTTCCAGGATGGCAACGCCGGCCTCACCGGCACTCTCTCCTCGGTGACCTCCAACTTCGTCAACGATGGCACCGGCAATCCGCCCACCACTCCCAACTGCAACACCGCCACGCCCACCGCCGGCTGCGACCTGGCGACCGGCATCGCCACCGTCAGCGGCGAAGTGGACAGCGCACAGATCAACCAGCACACGTTGCTGTTCGGCGTGGTCGTGCGGCCGGTGGATGCCTGGCGCATCAACGGCGACGTGGAGTTGCTCTCGTCCGACAGCGGCTTCTTCACCAACATCTATCCCCGGCACCAGCAGCGGATGCGGCTCTACAACACCTTCAAACTGAATCCCTGGCTGAGCTTCAATGCCGGCGTGCACCTGGTCGAGACCCGCAATGACTATGCCCCGGGAGAAGAGGTCGAAGGCACCAGCACCCCGCTCTTCCCCTCCTCCACCATCTTCCCCGTCTACGGGCACAAGGACCACTGGCGCTACTACACCCTGGGCGCCACGATGACCCGCAGCCGGGTCACCCTGGACGTGGGCTGGACCATGCTCGACCAAGAGATCAATTCGGATACCTGTATGCCGATGCCCGACACCGCGTTCACCGGCAGCATCACCGCGCCCCTGGCGTGCGCCCTCGGTAGTACCTCGCGGGCACTGCGCTTGGACTACCAGGAGAACACTCACTCCGGCTACACCCACGTTTCCTTCCAGCCGGTGAAGCGGCTCACGGTGAACCTGGGTTACGAGATCACGGGCGACGCCGGAACCACCAACTGGCTGCGCGCCGACAACGGCACGCCTCTGCTGGTGGTGGGCGATATCTTCGGCAACTCGCCCGCGCTGGCCGGTAACCCGGTCACTCCCTGCCCGGGACCCTCCTCCGGCACCGGCTGCCTCTTCCTCGGCCCCTTCCCCAACCAGCCGCTCGGACCCCAAGCCACCACCTGGCACAAGGCCACGGCCGGATTGGCGGTGGAGGTCGTGAGGAGCGTCGAGTTCAAGGGCATGTGGAACTACTACGACTACAACGGCAAGGACCACACCCCGGGCCTGGAGAACTTGCAGGTCGTCGCGCCCCGTGATTTCCACGCCAACGTGGGCACGCTGTCCCTGCGCTATTCCTTCTAAGTAGCTGGTAGCTGGTAGTTAGTAGCTAGGAAAACAGAGGCCGCGAGCGGAATCGCGGCCTTGTTTTTTTTCGACCCGCGTCTGCCTAACTACTAGCTACTAGCTCCCCGCGACTTCTTGCCGTATCCTTCCCCGGCGCATACCGGCCTGTGACAGCAGTCACATCTAAGCGTGAACCGAGTCACAGCCCGGCGTGTCGCAATATTCAACAATGGAGTCGGTTCCGGAGGTCGGCCAGGTGGCATCGAACGGACTGGCCGGTCCCGGGTGGGGAACCCTCGCCTGGGCTCACCGGACGGATCCATTGCAGCGGAAATCCAAGGAGGATTCAGTGAAGAAGACACTCATCGCAGTGGGGCTGCTGGCGGCACTGGTCGCGCTTCCGATGGCGGCCTGGGCCGAGGGTGCTGCCGACGTTTACAAAGCCAAGTGCCAGATGTGCCACGGCGAAGGCGCCAAGGGCAAGATGGCCGGCACTCATGACTGGAGCTCGGCCGAGATCCAGAAGATGAGCGACGCCGACCTGACCAAGACGATCCTCGACGGCAAGCCGCCCAAGATGCCGGCGCAGAAGGGCAAACTGACCGATGCGCAGGTGAAAGAGATGGTGTCGTACATCCGCAGTCTGAAGAAGTAAGTGGCTCAATGGCGGCGGCCGTTACGGCCGCCGCGCTCCTTCACCGAGATGGAGCAGGGCTCCATCGCAACCGGGTGGAGGTCCGGGAACCTGTGGGGAGGTAACCAGGGATCTCCGGAGTAGGAAAACAGATGTCGGCGAACCGTGCAGTCCGCATTCGCCGCCGTAGGCCCGGGATAGAGAACGGTCTCATATCCTTCATTCATCTCTTACCGGTTCAGAGCCGGGCCGCGGAAGAGGATGCGGAGGAAAAGTTTCGCCCGCGCTGGGCCGTCCGCCTGGCGTGGACCGCGGTGTTGTCCCTGGTGGTCTTGGCCGCCGCGCCCGCGGCGCGCGCCCAGGACAACGACACCTGCCTTGCCTGTCACGGCGACAAGAGCCTGACCACCACCCGGGGCGGGCGCACGGTCTCTCTCTTCGTGGACGGCAAGCGGTTCGGCGGCTCCATCCACGGTTCCCTCACCTGCACCAGCTGTCACGCCGACCTGGAAGGCAAGGAGTTGCCGCACTCCACGCCCCTGGCCAAGGTGAACTGCGGCACCTGCCACAGCGCCGAATACGAACAGCATTCCAAGTCGCTGCACGGACGGGCGGTGGCGCGGGGCGATACCCTGGCCCCCCGCTGCAGCAGCTGCCACGGCAACCACGACATCGTTCCGGTCAAGGACCCGCGCTCGCCGGTCTCGCCGCTGAAGATCCCCTACACCTGCGGCAAGTGCCACCAGGAAGGCACGCCCGTCCAGAAGACCCGCAACATCCCCGAGCACAACATCCTCTCCAATTACCAGGAGAGCATCCACGGCGAAGGCCTGCTGAAGAAAGGCCTGGTGGTGGCGGCCAATTGCGCCTCCTGCCACACCTCGCACAATATCCTCCCCCACACCGATCCGAAATCGTCCATCGCGCGCAAGAACATCGCCGCCACCTGCACCAAGTGCCACGCCCAGATCGAGGCGGTGCACCGCAAGACCATCAAGGGCGAGCTGTGGGAGAAGGAAGCGAATGTGCTGCCGGCGTGCGTGGACTGCCATCAGCCGCACAAGGCCCGCAAGGTCTTCTACAACCAGGGCATGGCGGACGCCGACTGCATGCGCTGCCACAGCAACGAGAAGCTGAGAGCGCATGACGGGCGGAAGCTGTTCGTCGAGGTCTCGGAAGTCCAGGATTCGCGCCACGCCAAGGTGGCGTGCAGCCAGTGCCACTCCGAAGTCAACGCCTCGCGCGTCCGTCCCTGCGAGACCATCACCAAAGGGGTGGACTGCGCCTCCTGCCACGCCGAGATCGGACAGCAGTACCAGAAGAGCAAGCACGGGCAGTTGCTCGCGGCCAAAGACAAGAATGCACCCTACTGCTCGGAGTGCCACGGCACCCACCACGTCCTGGGCAAGAAGAACCCGCTCTCGCCCACCTTCGCGCCCAAGGTGCCGGAGCTGTGCGCCCGCTGCCACCGCGAAGGCAATAAGGCCGCGTTGCGCTACACCGGCACCCAGCACCAGATCATCCCCAGCTACCAGGAGAGCATCCACGGCAAGGGCCTGCTGAAGAGCGGGCTGACCGTGACCGCCACCTGCACCAGTTGCCACACCGCGCACGGCGAGCTGCCCAAGAGCGATCCCGATTCGAGCGTGAACCCCAAGAACCTGCCCTCCACCTGCGGCCAGTGCCACCACGGCATCCAGGAGCAGTTCGTGCAGAGCGTCCACTCCCGCTCGGTCACCCACACCGACAAGGAGCTCCCGGTCTGCAACGATTGCCACACCGCCCACACCATCCAGCGCGCCGACCAGGACAAGTTCGAGCTGGAAGTCATGAGCCGGTGCGGCCGCTGCCACCAGGAGATCGCCAAGACCTACTTCGACACCTACCACGGCAAGGTCTCGCGCCTGGGCTACACCAAGACGGCGAAGTGCTATGACTGCCACGGCGCGCACGACATCTACAAGATCGGCGACCCGCGCTCGCACCTGAGCCGCGCCAACGTGGTCAACACCTGCCGCAAGTGCCACGCCGACGCCACCCGGCGCTTCGCCGGCTATCTCACCCACGCCACCCACCACGACCCCAAGAAGTACCCGTTCCTGTTCTGGTCGTTCTGGGGCATGACCGGGCTGCTGATCGGGACCTTCGTGATCGGCGGGGTGCACACCCTGCTGTGGCTGCCGCGCGCCTTCCAGATGCGCCGCGAACTGAAGGAAGAGGAAGCGCGCGAGGCCGCTGAGCTGGAGCGCAAGTCCCGTGGGGAGGACAAGTAGATGGCCACGCAAGCGGAGATGCAAGCGACCCCGGTCAGGCCCGCAGAACTGGTGCACGATGCCGCCCAGGTCGGCACCCGCGAGTTCGTCCGCTTCACCCTGCTGGAGCGCTGGCTGCACGTCTGCATGGTGGTCAGCTTCCTCAGCCTGGCGGTCACCGGCCTATCGCTCAAGTTCTCCTACACCTCCTGGGCGGTGAAGCTGTCGCACCTGCTGGGCGGCTTCCAGACCGCCGGCTTCATCCACCGCACGGCGGCGGTGATCATGTTCGGCACCTTCGTCACCCACCTGTACGGGCTGTATCAGAAAAAGACGAAAGAATACGGCTCCTGGAAGGCTCTGGTGCTCGGCCCTAACACCATGATCCCCAATGGCCGCGACCTGCGGGAGTTCATCGCCACCATGAAGTGGTTCGTCGGCCTGGGGCCACGTCCGGAATACGGCCGCTGGACCTACTGGGAGAAGTTCGACTACTTCGCGGTGTTCTGGGGCATCTTCATCATCGGCTCCACCGGCCTGACGCTGTGGTTCCCGGTGTTCTTCACCCGGGTGCTGCCGGGGTCGTTCATCAACGTGGCTACCATCGTCCACAGCGACGAGGCGCTGCTGGCCACCGGCTTCATCTTCACCGTCCACTTCTTCAACACCCACCTGCGGCCGGAAAAATTTCCCATGGACACCGTGGTGTTCACCGGTCACATGCCGCTGGCGGAACTGAAGCGCGACAAGCCGCGCGAGTACCAGGCCCTGCTGGAGAGCGGAAGACTGGAAGAGTACCTGGCGGAGCCGCAGCCGCCCATCGTGGTCAAGACCATCCGCGCCTTCGCCTGGATGGCCCTGAGCGTCGGCTTCTGCGTCGTGGTCTGGATCATCTACGCGATGCTGTTCGCGTACCGCTGAGCAGGCGGTTCCTGCTCGACGCATTTTTGCTCTTTGTTGGCGTCATCCTGAGGGTTTTTTGAACCCCGAAGGATCTCGCGTAAAGCATCGCGAAACTGCACGCGAGATGCTTCGCCCCTAAAGGGGGCTCAGCATGACTCCAATGGAAACTGGAGCGTTCGATGTTCGTAAGGTATGCACGATCGGTTGGCCCCGAGGAACGTCACGGCCGGCGTGGCTGGGGGATGTTGGTTCTCATACTTTCCCTCTTATTTGCCCTGCCCCAGGCGCTGGCAGCGAAGGCCCCCAAACCGCCGACCAACGCCGATTGCCTCGCCTGCCACACCGCCGAAGCCGGCCTGAGCATGAAAGTGGACGGAAAGCAGGTCAACCTGGGGGTAGACGAAAAGAAATACAGCTCCTCGATCCACGGCCAGATGTTCCAGTGCGTGGACTGCCACAAGGACGTGAAGACCTCGCCGCACGAGAACGTCCCCGCCAAGGTCTCGTGCGCCGAATGCCATGCCGAGGCGCAGATGGTATTCGACAGCAGCATGCACGCACAGGCCGCGACCCTCAAGAACCTCAATGAACGGAAGCCGACCTGCACCTCCTGCCACGGCGGCCCGCACGAGATCCTGCCCGCCGCGGACGAGAACTCCAAGGTCAACCACAAGAACATCCCCGCCACCTGCGCCTCCTGCCACAACCAGAAATTCGTGATGGAGGAAGCGGGGCTGAGCTCGACCACGGTTTCTTCCTACAACCTGAGCGTCCATGGCAAGGCGGTCGCCGGCGGCAACCAGAAAGCCGCGGTGTGCACCGACTGCCACGGCAGCCATGCCGTCCTGGGCCCGGGCAATCTCAAGTCCTCGATCTACAAGTTCAACGTCCCCAACACCTGCGCCAAGTGCCACGACAGCATCAAGACCGAGTTCATGCAGAGCATCCACGGCAAGGCTCTGGCCATGGGCAATTGGGGGGCGCCGGTGTGCACCGACTGCCATGGCATCCACACCATCAAGAAGCACACCGACCCCAGCTCCTCGGTGGCGGCGGCGAACCTCGCCAAGGTGACCTGCTCGAGCTGCCACGAGGGGGTGCGCATGTCGGGCGAGTACGGCATCGAAGGCCGGCGCGCCACCACCTACCTGCAGAGCTATCACGGGCTGGCGTCGAAGCTGGGCTCCACCGTGGTGGCCAACTGCGCCTCCTGCCACGGCGTGCATAACATTTTGCCGAGTGATGATCCGCGCTCCACCATCAACAAGGCCAACCTGGTAAAGACCTGCGGCCAGTGCCATCCCGGCGCCAACCAGAAGTTCATCACCGGCAAGGTGCACATCGACGTGCCGCTGTCGGCCGACATGGGCAGCACCGCCATCCGCTGGGTGCGGCGCCTCTACATCCCGCTCATCCTGGCCACCATCGGCGGCATGCTGCTGCACAATTTCCTGATCTGGCGGAAGAAGGCGATCGCCATCCGCAACCGGCAACACCGCCCCATTCTCCGCATGAACCTGAGCCAGCGCATCCAGCACGCGCTGCTGCTCTCCAGCTTCATCGTCCTGGTCGTCACCGGCTTCGCCCTGGCCTATCCCGATTCCTGGCTGGGGCTGGTGGTGGGCGAGACCTTCCGCCGCTGGGCGCATCGCGTCGCCGCGGTCGTCATGATAGCCGTCGGCTTCTATCACGCGTATTATCTGCTGGGGCAGCGTGAGGGCCGGAAGGTGCTGCGGGACATGTTTCCGGTGTTGAAGGACGGCTTCGACATCCGCGACAACATGAGCTACTACCTTGGCCTCGGCGACAAGAAGCCGGCCTTCGCCCGCTTTACCTACGCCGAGAAGATGGAGTACTGGGCCCTGGTGTGGGGCTGGGTGGTGATGTCGGTCACCGGCCTGATGGCCTGGTTCAAGATGGGTGTGGGCATCTTCCTGCCGCGCTGGTCGGTGGACGTGGCCCTGGCGATCCACTTTTACGAAGCGGTGCTCGCCTCCCTGGCCATCGTGGTCTGGCATTTCTACCAGGTATTCTTCGACCCCGACGCCTATCCCATGAACTGGGCCTGGTGGGACGGGAAAGTATCGCTGCATCACTATCGGGAAGAGCACGGGCTCGATGGCGAAACCATTGCCGCGGCCACAGGAGCGGAACCGCCGGAAGAGAAGCCGCGGGATGAGACCGCCGCGGCGGGCAGTGATGCATAGTCCGGCGGCTGCCGACCTTTGGCGCTTCGCCGCGTGTGGGGTTTGTGGTAAAGCAATGAGATCAATTCACAAGGTGGAGGTCTGTCGGCATCATGACTGATTCCGGCGCAAGCGCGCCTACCCATCGCGCGGGCCTGGCCCGCATCCGGGAGCTGGTTGGCAACCCGATTTCGATGATCGGCCTGGCGCTGGCAAGCGTGGCGCTGGGCAACAGCCTGTTCTTTTTTGTGCTGGACGTGACCTCTTCGCGGTCCGGCCCTTACGTGGGCATTCTGGCCTACATGGTCGCCCCGGGCATCATGATCTTCGGCCTC
>DATKKJ010000045.1 GCA_035543055.1 Terriglobales bacterium
ACGCCCATCCGGCCGATGGAGTTCATCCTGGGAAAGACCCTGCCCTTCTTCCTGGTGGGGCTCTTCGAAGTGGCCCTGGTGGCCCTGATCGGCACCCTGTGGTTTCAGATCCCCTTTCTCGGCAGCCTTTGGGTGTTGCTCCTCGGCACCGCGCTTTTTTTGATCTGCACTCTGGGGTTGGGACTTCTGATCTCGACCCTCTGCAAAACCCAGCAACAGGCTTTCGCTTCGAATTTTTTCGTGATCAACCCGACCTTCATTCTTTCCGGCTTCAGCTTCCCCATCGCCAGCATGCCCAAGGTCCTGCAATGGCTCACCTACGTCGACCCCTTGCGTTACTACCTGGTGGTGCTCCGCAGCAGCTTCTTGAAAGGCGTCGGAATCGGCGTTCTGTGGCCGCAACTGCTGGCGATGGCGATTCTCGGAACCGTGCTGTTGACCCTGAGCGTGCTGCGTTTTAGAAAATCGCTGGATTAGCGGGAAAGCTCGTTCCAATCTCATTTCCGTACACTTATATACGGGCAAGTTCATCCGCTGATGTCCGATGAAGTCGCCCCTGCAAGACAGCTTCACGGCATTGATATGGAAACAGTCATGCAGAAGACAGAAAGCGAAACATTCTGCGGGTCGGTCGCGCCGGCGGAAGAGGGCTGCTCTGAATCGCTTGGTGGGACAGGCAAAGCGCAGGATAGCCCGAATTTCACAAGGAATAGCCTGCGCGCAGGTAAAGCGAGCAGCGCGAGCATGAATCCTGAAGTCGAAGCTTTTGTGGATAAACAGGCACCTTCTGCATAGGAAGGGATTCGGAATGATGGAACGGGCGCTTGTTCGCCCAGGGGAAAAAAGGATGTTAGCCGCCGATCTGCCGCCATATTTCGAAGAACGGGTTGTTTGCTCTGTGGCTGCGGCTGTGAAAAACGAAGCACTGGCCAATATCGTTTTGGCTGTCGCCGAAATAGAAAACGGCAAGCCAGGCCAATATGTGCGAAACGCCAACGGGACACTTGATGTTGGGCTTATGCAGTTCAACACCTCGTATCTGGAGCAACTCGCGGCGTATGGAATCACTCCCCAGGATGTCGCGAGTAAGGGTCGTTACCCTTACGAGCTGGCGACATGGCGGATACGCGGGCATCTGCTGAATGACAGCGGTGACATCTGGACGAGGGCCGCCAATTATCATTCCCGGACTCCCCGCTACAATGCGATTTACAGGGACAAGCTTGTTCGTGCTGCTGGTCGGTGGGCGAGTTGGTTGGCGGAAAGATTTACGGTGCGTGATGTTACGGCGACAAACAGTCCAAATCATGACGAAATAAGACCGGAAAAATAAGGCATCTGGAATTTAGCGTGGAAGAGGATCACCGGCGCAATTATGCTGTCTGTTCAGTGAGTCGTAATCGACTGGTTGAATGGCCGACGTCGGCCATAAGCCGACGACTAACCTGTCGGGGTGACGGGCAAGTTTAAGGAGAAACCGGTCACCGGGAATATGGGTCACCAGGTGATTGATTCTTCCAATACCGGCCATTGATTGCGACCTTTAGCGGATGCTGACAGGGGACGCGGCGTAAACGCGCTCGGAGAGTTGCTAGGCCGTCACTGCAAGCACAGAGCAGGTGGATCGGGAAGCGGTGGCTTGGCTGTTGTCCTTGTCCTTGCGGCGCCGAGCTCTTCGAACTTACCCGGCAGATATCCCGACCTGCACTGATTCCGACATCGCCCTACGGCCATCGACGGTCCGCCGTAGCGTCAGACCACCGAGCAGTTCGAGTGAGGACTCTCCCATGCTGAGCAAAGGCCACGGTTATACTTATTTGCCGTAGTCGTTCTTTATTGACTTGTCTACGACCACGCCTGATCTCCCGAGTGCCGTCCCGCTTTTCAGCTTCGTAACGCGCATCGTCGCCCTCGCGCGCGAACCGCGCCCCGAACGGCCCCTGGGAAAGCTTTGGGAGAAAGCCGGCACCGAGGCAGGGCATCGAACGGTGCGCTTGAGATCGCCGAGGCAAGGCCGTTGCCCAACCCGTCCGAAGAGAACTGGATGACCAACAAAAGTTTCCTTTACCTGGCGACGCGATACCTCAGGGTCCTTCTGGCGCTATGGGGATTCGTGTCCGGGGCGCCGGCAGCGGATGAGGTCAAGCGAAACCCGCTCGAACCCATCGATACCTCCAGCCCCAGGGGTACATTGCAAGGTTTCCTCCGCTTCACTGATGAGGCTTACCACCAGAGCACCGGACGATTAGGCGAATACCTGGCGTCCCATCGGCTTTACCTGACTCCGGAAGAGGTGGCGAGCGTCAATCGGTCTTACGACCTGATCCGGTTGGCCGAGCGGGCGATCGACTTCAGTGAGCTGCCACCGGCCATGTCCGAGGAATCCTCCCGGCGATTGACGGTTCAACTCAAGGATGTGCTTGACCACCTCGATCTGCCACCGCCGGAAGCTATCCCAGACGCCAAGGAAATGGCGGCGGCTTCGTTCAAGCGCTGGACTATTCCCGGCACGGAAATACGAATTGCCCAAGCCGAAAAAGGTCCGCGCGCCGGCGAGTACCTGTTCGACCCGGAAACGGTGAGGGGGCTGCCCGACTTCTATGAGAGGGTGAAGGAACTCCCCTACAAACCCGGCGTGACCGGCGGCTGGTATGAATCCATCGCCTACACCCCCGCCGGCCTTGCCTTCCCATTGCATTGGGTCATCCCGACCCGTTGGATATTCGGCGTGCCGTCCTGGATGGTGTCCGTGCGGTTCCTCGATCAGCCGGTGTGGCGGTGGATCGGCATCGGCGTGGTTTTGGGAGTGGGCCTTCTGGCCGTGATCCTGTGCTTCCGTCTCAGCCGCCGTTGGGCCGTTCGGGCAGCGCCTCCGGGCCGTCGCTGGGCGAACCTGCTGAAACCCATCAGTCTGGTCATCGTCACGCCGCTGGCCGCCCTGGCCTTGGCAAAGGTGTTGCGCATTTCGGGCAGCGTCTACGAAGCCGTCACGCTCTCGCTCTGGGGTTTGTTCTTTCTTTCGCTGGCCTGGGCGGTGTGGGCGGCCGGCGGCGCCGTGGCGGAAAGCGTCATCGGCGCGGAGCGGCTGCGCCAGATCAGCATCGACAGCCAGTTGATCCGCTTGGTAGTGCGTCTTGTCACCATCATCATGGCCATCGCCATCCTGATTGTCGGTGGGGACCGGGTCGGATTGCCCGCCTACTCGGTGGTCGCGGGGCTCGGCGTCGGCGGCTTGGCCGTCGCCCTGGCGGCGCAACAGACCCTGGCCAACCTCCTGGGCTCACTCATCATCATGTTCGAGAGGCCATTCGGCATTGGCCATTCGATCAAGGTGCAAGATGCCGAGGGGATCGTCGAGGGCGTGGGTTTTCGCAGCACCCGCATCCGAACACCCGATAATTCCCTGGTCACCATTCCCAGCAGTCAACTGGTGAGTAACGCGATCGAAAATCGGCAACTCCGCGAATATCGCCGCGTCAATACCACGCTGAATCTCGCCAACGATACCTCGCTTCAGAAAATCAAGAACCTGCTTCACGAGATCGAACAAATCCTGCGCGACCATCCGGATATCCGCAAGGACAATATTTACGTGGTGTTATATGAGATCGGGACCGGCGGGCCGGACATTTTGGTGAATTTCTTCCTCAAGGTTCCGGATAAAGCGACCGAACTCCGGGACCGGCAGATGATTTTCATGGATATTCTCGGCTCGGCCGAGGCCCAGGATATAAAATTTCGGTGACCCCGATTGGGATGCCCGTTCACCCAAGGCGCTACGCTACAACGTGGACAAGGGCGGTCCCATGCAGACCAACGCCACCTTGAACGGGCCCTTCATAGGGTTGACGGGCTACTAGTAGGCGCGTTCCTGGGTTCTCCTCATCAAGCGTCAACACGCTGGCTGGAGCGATTCATCATGGCGATATCAGAGATGACAAGAAGGCAATGGCTGCTCGGGATCGGTTGCGCGGGGCTGGGAATCGCCACGGCCGCCGGAGCCGAAGCGCCTCCGTTCGCCACCTCGAACAGTGAATCGGAGCCATTTCCCCGCGACGCCGATGAGGCATTGATGCGCCTCAAGGCTGGTAATCGGCGCTTTGTGGACGATAAACCGAAGCATGCGCATGAAAGGGCTTCCTGGCGCGGCTTGCTGGTGGGAGGACAGCAGCCTTTCGCCACCATCCTCGGTTGCAGCGATTCGCGCGTGCCGCCCGAACTCGTCTTCGACGCCGGGTTCGGCGATCTCTTCACCATCAGGCTGGCCGGCAACATCATCGCCGAGGATGTGATCGGCTCCTTGCAATACGCCGTGGCCCACCTGCACACCCCTCTGGTGGTGGTGTTGGGGCACGAGGGATGTGGAGCCGTTACCGCCACCCTGGAGGAAATGCTCCATCGGAACACGGAACCGCAGCATATCGAATCGCTGATTAAAGTGATCAAGCCTGGACTCGCGAAGCTCGATTTGAAGCTGGAGCCGACGGCGCTACTCCATGCCGCCGTGGAGGCCAATGTCCGCTGGTCCATGCAGCAACTGGCCGCGCTCCCGGAAGCACAGCGGGCTTTGCAGGAAAAGCGCGTGGCCCTGGTGGGGGCCGTATATGAGCTAACTACAGGAAAAGTACGCTTCCTTGTCTAGTCGGTCATTTGGCTTACGCCCATGCTCAAGCCAAATGACCGACTAGCCCATAACAATCATTCGCATGTCGGCCTAGCGGCCAAGGGATCACATGAAGGGTTTTAATCACTTGGCCAAAGGGCAATGGTGGGCCGGGACGGCACTATGGATTCCGGGACTCGCCATCCTCGCGTTGATGCTTCCGGGGTGTTCGACGCCGGTTGGCGTGCGGCATGTAGACATCCAGACCGCCTACCGCCTCCAGACCGAGAGCGCGCTCGCGGCGGAGCAACCCTCGGAGTCCTCGAAAATGGTGCTGAGGCGCCTCGGGCTCATGGACCGCTTCGACACCGAGCCGGCCCAGGTGCTCGCCGAACTGCATCGGGGCCTGAAGCCGGCGGACGACGACGACCGCCTGTTCGCGCTGGCGGAGTTGTCCTTCCTCCACGCCGACCGCGCGCACGACCGGGCCTATTTCCTCGCTTCGGCGGTGTACGCCTGGGCGCTCCTGTTCCCGGACGACGGCGCGGGCCCCCGTTTCCAGTCCTTGGATCCCCGGCTCCGGCTGGCGTGCGATCTCTATAACCAGGCGGTCGCCAAGGGCCTCCGGATGACCCGTGGCAAGGGTATGGACAAGGACGAGATCCGCCTGGAGCCCGGAACCCACCAGCTGCCGTTCGGGACCTTGGCGGTCAGCCTGGACGAATCCGGCCTGACCTGGGGCGGCTACCGGCTCGACCGGTTCATCCCCACGACGACCCTGGAAGTCCGGGGCTTCCGCAACCGCTATCACACCGCCGGAATCGGCGTGCCGCTGGCGGCGAGCCTCGCGGCGGGGGAGGCCTCCGCGAAGTTCGTCGGGTCGGAACGCTTGGGACCCCGCACCCAGGTACCTGTCACGGCGCTGCTGCGCCTGGAGCGCGCGCGAGCCGGTCTCGCCGATGGCAATATCCGCGGGCGGATCGAGCTATACGCCACGGACCAGACCACGACGGTGCGGATCGATGGCCGGGAACAGCCCCTGGAATCCGATCCGACGGCGGCGCTGGCCTACCAACTCGAAGGCAACCCGTTGTACGCCACGGAGATCGCCGGGTTTCTCCGGGGCGGCGCCTTCCGGGATATGATGCCGCGCGACCGCGCCCAGGATGGGCTGTTCATGATGCAACCCTACCGGCCCGGAAAAATCCCCGTGGTCCTGGTGCACGGAACGGCTTCCAGCCCCGCGCGCTGGGCCGAACTGATCAATGAACTCGGCGGCGATCCCCGCCTCCGCGAGCGGTTCCAGATCTGGCTGTTCATCTATGATACCGGCAACCCGGTGGCCTACTCGGCCGGGCGGCTGCGGGCGGCCCTAACGACAGCGGTGCAGGAATTCGATCCCGCCGGCAAGGATCCGGCCCTGCACGACATGGTGGTGATCGGGCATAGTCAGGGAGGACTGCTGACCAAGCTCACCGCCATCGACAGCGGCGACCGGTTCTGGAGCCGCGTCAGCAACAAGCCGTTCGATTCGATCCAGGTCGATCCAGAGACGCGGACGCTCCTTCGGCAATCCTTTTTCTTCTCGCCCTTGCCTTTCGTCGGACGGGTGGTGTTCGTGGCGACTCCCCATCATGGGGCCTTGCTGGCCTCGGGCCGGATCGGGGCCATCGCCGCCTGGCTCGTGACCTTGCCGGTGGAGGTGATAAGCCGGGCCGCCGAGGCCGTCACCCTGGTCGGGGATGAGAAGTTGAAGACGCTCCTCCGCCGCCCTCCGACGGCGGTGGACAGCATGAATCCGGAGAACCCCGGCAACCGAGCCCTGGCATCCATTCCGGTTTCACACAGGATTCCGGCCCACTCCATCATCGCGGTGGAAGGCGATGGCCCGAAGGAAGCGGGAGATGACGGCGTAGTGGCCTACCGGAGCGCCCACATCGACGAGGCGGTGTCCGAACGGGTGGTCCGCTCGGACCATTCCTGCCAGGGCCAGCCCGAGGTTATCGAGGAAATCCGGCGTATCCTGCTGGAACACGCGGCGGCCCAAGAGGGCAATCGCCCATGAGCAGTCGGGTGGCCAGTAAACGCTGGCGCTGATTGTTGCGCCGTTCCATGGTGACGGCTGGGAGACAACAAGGGAACGCGGCGCCAAGGCTGAAAAGCTGCCTTGTCTATACCCAACAACGTCCATGAACAGCACCACACAAAAACCATCATCCGATATGGCGATTGAAAAACTATTTTCGCGTAGGCCGCTGGATTTATTCATCAGGGCCCGATTGATCACCTTTCTGGTGGTTTGATGAAAGCGGGTTATCCCCTCATGGATTGAGCAAGGGCAAGACGGCTGCGGGTGTGTGGGAAGAATGGGCTCGCCCGGCGGCGAGTTGTTCGCCGAAGGCGCGGGCGAGTTCATCCCCCCGCCACGGCACGGCGGGCGCGGGGCCGAAGAGTTGACGCTGCAATCCCAAGACGGCGGCTTGTAGTTCGGGGCCGGGTTGGAACCCGGTGTCCTGGGCGTTCCGCCACGCGTTCCACGCGGCTTCGGCGGCAACGGCCTCGTGACGGCGGCAAGCCCGGCGCAGGTTCCGCGCCGCCACGCAATCCGGAGGAT
Source organism: Terriglobales bacterium (assembly GCA_035543055.1). Taxonomy (NCBI): domain Bacteria; kingdom Pseudomonadati; phylum Acidobacteriota; class Terriglobia; order Terriglobales; species Terriglobales bacterium. The sequence goes on from DATKKJ010000045.1 coordinate 7,218, forward strand.
TCAGGGCTTTCCGGAATCGCCTTGCCCATCCCGCGAGCCGCCGCCTTTGCCATGTGGCCAAGCCGGAGGCCAAAGCCGCCGGCAGCCACCACGCCCATGAGTGGCAGGTGGCGAGCGATGTTCCGGGAGCGGCCGCAACGGGCGCCGGAGCGACCTCGAAGGTGACGGCCGGCAGGGTCGTCGACTGAAGCTGCTCCGTCTTCGGGTTCCACCAGACGTAAGCGAGCGCGGGCAAGGTCACGGTGCCGGGTTTCGTCAGCAGATAAGTCATCGTCTCGCGGCGCTCGCCGAGGAATTCCCCGCGTTCGAGGTGGTCCTGCGTCTCCGCGTCGCCGGGATAGACGCGGATGCCCTCGGGCGCGACGATGGGCGCGGGCGCGAGGGCCATGCCGCTGATTTGCGGAGCGCGCTGGACGAGGGTGCGCTTGAACATCGCGCCGACCCGCACCGGTCCGGGCGGCGGTTCCCAGGTCTCGGTGACGGATAGCGCATCCGTGGTGACGAGGAAGCCGACTTGTTCGCTCCCGGGGGGCCGCCGGATTTCGACTTGCCAGCCGGGAACCTCCGCCCGCGTGTCCTGGGCCGGGCCGGTGAAGCCTTCCCGGCTGGCGAAGTGCACGGAAAACTCGGGTACTTCGAGCAGGCCGGGTGTTTGCGAGAACAGCGCGAATTCGTGGGTTTGCACCAACCAGCTTCGGCCTTCGATTTCCCGCGAGGACACCACCGGGCTGCCGATCTTCATCAGCAGGACACCGGGAAGCGGCGGCAACTCGAAATTGGCCGTGCCCGCGAACGAGCCGGTGGCCCGCAGTTCGACATAGAACCCCACGCGCTGGCCGATCCAGGCCCGGGTTTCCGGCACGCGCACCGCCATCGGCGCGACCGCCGCCCACACCGACGAGGCGAGTCCGGCAAGGCCGATGAGCGGCAACAGCCAGGCTTTCACGGGGCGCCTCCTCCTTCCGCCCGAATCGCCTGTTGATAGGCAAATTTCGCCTTGAGGAAATCCGCCGGGCGGGTCTGTACACGGCGCAGCCAGAGGGCCTGGATTTCCGGGTTGGACAATGCCTTGCCGCCCGCGATCTCCGTATCCTGACCGGAGTTTTTCGCCTTGCTGTCGAAGACGATCTTGTCGGCGCCGATCTTCTGATCGCCCAGGTCGCCGCCTTTCCGCTCCACCCCTTTAGCGCGCGCGGCGGCGAGGTCGCGGTTGTCGGCGGCTTCCTTCCAGCCCGGACGCCGCGCCAAGGCCCGCGCGTAGCAATCGATGGCGTCCTGGTATTTGCCCATCATCAACCGCGCATTGCCTTGATTGTAATGGGCCTCCGCGCTGTCGCCGCGGGCGAAGGCGCGCGCGGCCCGCTCGAACTCGCCCGCCCGATACCAGGCGGTGCCCTGCCATAGCGGATCGTGGAAAGCCGCCGCCGCCTCGGCGAACTCGCCGCGCTGGAAAAGCCGTTGGCCTTGCAGGTCCGGCGTGAACCATAGGCTGGTCCAAGCGGCCGCGATCGCAATGGCAAACCCCTTCATGCGCTTCCCTCCCGGCGGAACGAAACCAGCACGCACAAGGCCACGACCGGCATCAGCCAGTAGCCCGCTTCCTGCCATTGCCCGCCCTGTTCGCCGCGTTGCGCGACCGGCGCACGCGCGGCGCGGCGCACGATGGCGGCAATATCCTTCCCTTCGATATCCAAGGGTTCGACATCGGCACCCAGCGTCCGGGCGGCGTCGCGCAGGGCGTGGTCTTGCGAGGAATCCGGGGCGTCGATGGCGAGGAATTGCACCGGCAGGGAAAAGTCCCCGCGCAAGTCCCGCAGCGCGGCGGGATCGGTGTCCACGGCATCGGCCAGCACGACGATGCCGCCGCCCTGTCGCCCCTCGGCCAGCACGCGGGCGGCTTCTTTCAGCGCGAGGTCGAGGCGGTCGCCGGGCACGGGCATGATTTCCGGACTGATCTCGGCGGCCATCCGGGCGACGATGGCGGTGTCGCGGGTCGGCGGCAGCACCAGGTGGGCGGAACCGGCATAGGCGATCAGTCCGAGCGGCTGGCCTTGGCGGGCCGCGGCGAGATCGGCGATTTTCAAGCGGGCGCGTTCCAGCCGGGAGGGGGCGGGATCGGGCTGTTCCATGCTGGCGTCGGCCTTGAGCAGGATCACCAGCGGCGTGGCGTCGTCCGCGAAGGGACTGGGTTCCAGCCGCCAGGTGGGTCCGGCGATGGCCACGACGGCCAGCAACCACGCGGGCAACAGCCACGGCGCGGGGCGTACCGACGCCTTGCCGACCACCAGGGCCTCCAGCAATTCCGGCGCGATTTGTTCGCGCCAGCCGCGCAAGGGATCGGCTTGGCGTCGCCACAGCCACCCCAGGACCACGGCCAGCGGCGTGAGCAACAGGAATCCGGGGCGGATGAAATGGAAATCGGCCAGCGCCGCCATCATCTCCGTACCTCCAAGCGTCCGGTGACGGGATCGACGCGGACGCCGCCCGGCGCGGGCAGCGGAGTTGTTGCGCGGGAGCGCAGGACGGTGGATGCCTTTTCGCCCAGGGACAGCAGCAACCCCGCGAGTAGCGGCCAATAGAACAAATCGCGGCGCGGGCGGTGGCTGACGACCTTCACCTGCCGGGTCTCGATTTTGTCCAACTCGGCGTAGATGCCCGCGAGTTCAGCCCGGTCGGCGGCGAAGAAATAGCCGCCGCCACTGGTTTCCGCGACGGCACGGAGCGTGGCCTCGTCGAGCTTTTCTTCGCCCAGGGTGGCCGGATCGCCCATCGCCACGGTGTGGACGCGGATGCCGCGCGCCCCGGCCACGCGCGCGGCCTCCACCGGCGGCACCTGGCTGGCGGTGTCGTTGCCGTCGGTCAGGGCGATGATGGTTTTGGCCGGGGCGTCGCTAGGCTCGAACAGCGTGACGCCCAGGCCGATGGCGTCGCCGAGGGCGGTGCGCGGGCCCGCCATGCCGATGGCGGTCTCGTCCAGCAAGCGCCGCACCAGGCTGAGATCGGTGGAAAACGGTGCCTGCAGGAACGGCGCGTCGCCGAACACCACCAGCCCCACGCGGTCGCCTTGGCGGCGGACCAGGAAGTCGCCGAGCACCTCCTTCACCGCGCCGAGGCGGTCCACCTTGGCCCCGGCCGCGTTGGTGAAATCCTCCTGGCGCATGGAGCCGGACAGGTCCACCAACAGCAGCAAATCGCGGGTCGGCAGGTCGCGCGTCACCGGCGGTTCCAGCCATTGCGGGCGGGCCAGCGCGGCGAGCGTCAGCAGCCAAATCAGCGCGGAAACCACCCGTGGCCCCCGGTTCCGCGCGACCCGATGGCGGGCGGTCGATTCCCCGTCGCCCGTCGCTTGGATGCGCTCCCCGAACGGTATCCGCACGGCCACCGGGGCCACGTGGCGCGGCGGCAAGACCGCGCGCAGCAGCCAGGGCAGCGGCAGCAAGGCGAAGCACCAAAGGTGGGCGAAAGTCAGCATCGCGATTTGGCCGACCGGCGGCATCGGGAGGAAATCAAGCAACCGCCAGTCATCATTTCGGAAACAACAGCGTGACCATAAAGCGCAGCCCCCAATCGGGTCCGCCTTGCGGTTTTTCGGGAAAGTAACGTCCGCCTAGCGTGAACTGCACCGGCTGATGGCCGAGTTTCAGTAACTGGCTGACTTGTAAATTTAACGGCACCGTCCAGCGGCTATTCTCCCAGTCGTAGGTAGACTCCGTATTCAGGGCAATCGTGGTGAAGGTTTTCGTGACATAGGAAACAAACGGCTGCAGGAACGTCGCATCGATGTCCTGACGGCCCCCGGTTCCCGCGAACGACCAGAGATGGTTAGCCAGCACGCCATAGGTCCAGCCGCTTTGCTGTTTAAGCAATACCGCTGTCGGGCCGGCCGCCCATTTTTGCCCGCCCAGCGTATCGTTTGACGCACTGGGATAGAGAAACACCGGTCCTGCTCCCATGACCCAGCCGCCGACCAGCGCTTTCGGTGAAAAGAAAAAACTTTGCAAAATATCACCCAACCCACTCACATCATCGGCCCCCAGCACAGGCGCTTCGGCATGGACGATCGGCAGGATGGTGCGGGTGATCACATTCCAATCGTCGCCAATCGAAAACGGTATCACGGGTTGTATGTTGACCGTATAACGCATCGCGTCGGTCGAGCCGATGCCGAAATCCCAGTTGTTCTGAATCGGCACGCTGATCAGGTTGGCGACCGGGTTTTGCAATTGCTTCGCCAGTTCGGCAGAACTGGCGCCGGAGCCGTTGGCTTGTTCCTGGGTCGTTCCGGAATGTTCCTCCGGGTTGGCGGCGCCAGCGCCGAACACCAGCCCACTCATCAATAATAGGGCGGCCATTCGGTTGGTTATGCATAGGGTTTTCATCGGTGTGGTTTGCTTTCGATTCCTCCCGAACCCATCAAGCCACCTTGATCGCCCGGACCTCGGCGGCGCGTGTGTCGACCGGAATCACGGGCAGTTCACCCGGATTTTTGGTGGGCAGGCCACGGAGGTGATCCATGATCGCCTGCCATTCCTTGATCTCGCCGACGCCCGTTTTCTCCATCCCCGTGGCGACGCTGCTCCGGTCCACCGTGTCCGGTGGCGGCAGGAGGTAGCCCGAGTTCCCGCGGGGCGCATCAAGTGCCTCGACCCTCGATTTGAGGGGCTGCCCCGCCTTGTTCTTGGGGATCAGGGCCAGTTGGCCCTGGGTGTACTTGGGGATGGCCACGAGAATGACGCCGAGCATCAGGGGACAGGTGAGGCTGTACAAACGCGGGTCCTGGCCGCCGATGTCGATGGCGCGGTAGCCATGATCGAGGTTGCCGAGTTCGATGGCCGTCACGGCATCGAACTTCGGGCGCGAGGGGTCGTAGCGGAACCTCATGCCGGAGGACCGGGGGAAATATTCGCCGGGATGGGCCGGATTATCCACCAGGAAGAATTCCAGCAGATGCTTGAGTTCCAGGCCGGTGAACCAGGCGGTCACCAGCGCGCTGCCGGCGGTGTCGTCCACCACGCCATAGCCCAGCGGTGCCACGGCGAACACGTCGTAGACCGTCTGCACGCCCGACTTGCCCCGGGTCAGGCCGGTGCGCATCAGCCCGTTGACCGTGAAGCCTATATCCGCTTGGGTGGCCTTCCTGAAGGCGTCGGTGCACAGGTTGGCGAGGAGCGTGCCGGCCGGGAGGTCGGTGAAGGTGTTGGGCAGGTCTTGCGGCGCGACCGCCAGCGGCTGATCGATGGCATACCCGCGCGATGCGAACACGGCGGCGGTGACGGATTGCTTGAGCTGGTCGATCTCGTCGGCGGTGGCCCGGTCCCCGGTCAGGGTGTCGTCGATGGGGTAGAGCCGGTAGGACTCGACCTTCAGCCCGCCGCCGTCCAGGCTCAGCACCAGTTCGCCAAGATTCCTGCCTTCCTTCCCGGTCTGGACCACGGGGGTGCGACCATTGACGATGAGCGCCTCTTGCAATTCCGTATGGCTGTGGCCGCCGATGACGATATCGATGCCCGGCACGGCCTGGGCCAGGCGCACGTCGTCGCCGTCGGTATAGCGCCCATCCTTGCCCTTCTCCACGCCGCCATGGCTCAGGGCGATGACCACGTCCACCCGCTCGGTTTCGCGCAGGACCGTCACGATGTCCCGCGCGGCCTCGATGGCGTCGGAGAACGTCACCGCGCCGCCGTTGGTGTAGAAGATGGCCTCCTTGCCGATCACCCCGAACAGGCCGAAGCGGAGGCCGCCGCGCTCGATCACCTGGTAACGGCGGATCACCCCCGCTTTCGCCAAGCGCTGGAGATCGGCCAGCATGGCGTCGTCCTTCGCGAAGTGGGTGTTCGCGGCCAGCACCGCCGGAATGCGGCCCGCTCGAGCGGCCACGCCTATCGACTTGCCCAGGCCGTCGGGTCCGAGGTCGAATTCATGGTTGCCGAAGGTGGTGGCGTCGTAGCCCATCCGGGCCATGAGTTGCAGTTCGCCGCCGATCTCGCGGGTCGCCGCGCCGAACGCGGTCCCCATGCTGTAGTCGCCCGCGTCGAGGACCAGCACGGGACCGTGGTCCTCGCGGGCCTCCTTTGTCTTGGCGATAAGCCCGGCCAGACGGGCGTAGCCGCCTTGGGTCGTGTCGTCGCCGAGCTTGAACGGCGAGTAGTCCGAGGCCGGCCCCAGCCCGATGAAGGCCGAGTGCATGTCGTTGGTATGCAGGAGGGTGAAGGTCTTGATCTTCCCGCCGCGCGGTCCGGCGGACTGGCAGCCGGGCAGGAGGAGCGCCGCGCCGACGGCCACCGAGCCCGCCAGGAACTCGCGGCGGGAGAATGTTCCGGGTAAAAGGGCGGTGGATACATCGTCCTTATCCACGGTCCCGGCGGGTTTTTCAGCGTTTTGTTTCATTGATCAGTCATCGAGTCGTTTGTTGGGGCATTCGGAAGAACCGGACGGTGATGGGCGATCCATCCGGCGGCGTAGTCGCGTAGCGCCTCTATTTCTTGATCGGCGGGCGGTCGGCCATAGGCCCCGGAGGTCAGCAAGCGCCGCACTGGCGGGGACATCGCTGCGCCATAGCCCGCATCCAGCCAATCTGCCCAGGCCGCGCCGGTCATTCCGGCGACGATGGGACGCGGCACGACGGCGAGCGCGGTGCGGCGGAGCAATTCGGCGATCGCGGCGGCATCCCTCAGTGATTGGAGTTCGCGCAAGGCCGCGCGGCGGTAGGCATTGGCCCGCCAGCGTTGCCAGGATCGCCAGCCCAGCCGCGCGACGGCGGCCAGCGCCAGTCCGAACACGGCATACCAGCCTGGCGCGGGCGGCCACCACGGCACGGCGGGCGGCAAGACCAGATCATGCAGGTGGGCCAGGCTGGCGGCGGGATCGTTCATGGCGCGGCGAGGCGTTGGCCGAACAGGGCGCGGAGTTGATCCGCAGGTGGTTCGGCGGTGGAGATGGGCAGGACGGGTACCCTCAAGGCGCGGAAGATTTCCGTCCACTGGTCCAGGCGTTCCGCGAAGGCCCGTTGGAACTCGGCGGTGAAGGCGGCTCCCGAGGGAATGGCATAAGTCACGCCGCGATCCGTCGCGACCATGCCGGGACGGCCTTGCAGTGTTGCGCCCAGCGGATCGTAGACCGCGACGGCGAGCATATCGTTGTGCGCGGCGAGCAAGGTGGCGAGCCGTTGGGTCTCGTCGTCCGCGCCGTCGAAGTCGCTGACGAGGACCACCAGATGGTCGTGGGTGGCGCGGCGCGAGGCTGCTTCCAAGGCTTGGTTCAGCGTGACCCGGACCGGGGCCGGATGCACGCCGGAGTTCGCGGCGAGCGCTTGGTTGAGCCGCACGAGTTCATGGAGGATGCGGAGCACGCGGGTCTGGCTGCGGTGGGGCGGCAGGTCGATGATTTCATCGTCGTTGAAGACGATGCCGCCCACCCGGTCGCCGGAGGCCAGGGCGCGCCACGTGCCGAGGGCGGCCACCTCGGCGGCGGCCACGGACTTCATGGCGCGGCGGCTGCCGAAAAACATCGGGGCACGCTGATCCACCACCAGCAGCACCGGGCGTTCGCGTTCCTCGCTGTAGACCCGGACATGGGGCGAACGCAGCCGGGCGGTGGCCTGCCAATCCATGGCGCGGATGTCGTCCCCCGGCCGGTATCGGCGCAGTTCCTCGAAGGCCAAGCCGCGTCCGCGCAGGCGCGAGGCATGGCGTCCGGCGAGCAGGGAAGCCACCGGCTGGCGGGGCAGGAAGCTGAACCCGCGCGCCTCGGCCTTTAGCAACAACAAGGCTTCCAGCGTGGTTTGCACGCCGGAGGCCCCGGTGGGTGCGGAAGGCGTGGCGGCTGGCATGTCAGACCGACACCACGGTTTGCAGCAGGGTCTCGATGACTTCGGTGCGGGTCTTGCCGGCGGCTTCCGCCTCGTAGGAAAGGTGCACCCGATGGGCGAGGCAGGCGGGGGCGACGGCGCGGATGTTTTCCGGCGCGACGAAATCCTGTCCTTGCAGCCAGGCATGGGCGCGGGCGGCGGCGTCGAGCGCCAGGGTGCCGCGCGGACTGGCGCCGAGGCGGATCCATTTCGCCAGGTCGCCGCCGTGGCGCTTGGGTTCGCGGGTACCGATCACGAGGTCCACGATATAGCGTTCCGCCGCCGGGGCGACGTGGATCGCGTTCACTGCCTTGCGGGCGGCGAAAATCGCTTCCTGCGGAATCCGCGGGGGCGGTTCGGCAGCGTCGCCGGATTTCTCGCCACGCACGAGGCGCAGGATCGCGGCCTCGTTTTCCGCCGGGGGATAGGGCACGTTGACGTAGAGCAGGAAGCGGTCCATCTGCGCTTCGGGCAAGGGATAGGTGCCTTCCTGCTCGATGGGGTTTTGCGTCGCGAGGACCAGGAACAGCGGGGGCAACGGGTGGGTCGTGCCGGCCACGGTGACTTGCCGCTCCTCCATGGCTTCGAGCAGCGCCGCCTGCACCTTGGCCGGCGCACGGTTGATCTCGTCGGCCAGCACGAGGTTGCCGAAGATCGGCCCCGGCCGGAATTCGAAGCCGCCGGTCTGTTCGCGGTAAATCTCGGAACCCGTCACGTCCGAGGGCAGCAGGTCGGGCGTGAACTGCACCCGGCGGAACTGGCTCTCCACCAGTTTGCTGAGCGTTTTGATGGAGCGGGTCTTGGCCACGCCGGGCAGCCCTTCCATCAGGACGTGGCCATCGGCGAGGAAGGCGATGAGCAGGCGCTCGACCACGGTTTCCTGGCCGATGACGGCGGCGTTCATGGCGGCGGAGATGTGTTGGAAGGCTTCTTGGGGTGTCATTTTCTTCCTTCGATCCAGGGCCATGCCTTTCGGTAAAGGGACCGCACCCGACGGGTACGGATGCAGTCCGTTGGGTAGCTCGGCTTCCCGTCAGAGCGGCATTACTGCTTACCGCTATTGCCGCTGGTCACCGCTTCCATCACGTTGTCGAGATTGAAGCTGCCGGGCTTCTGGCGCGGCGGGAACTCGCGGAAGCTTTGCAGCCACTGCCCGACATAGCTCGCCGCCGGAGCGAACAGGTACATGTGCTCGACGAACCAGTGGTCATAGTCCATGCCGATGTCGGGGGCGAGTTCGAAGGGGTCCATGCGCAGGTTGGTCAGCATCGGCGCGCGCAGCTTCACGAAAGGTTCCTGCCAGACGTGCATGCCATGGGCATCCTGGCGCAGGAAGGTCGCCTTCCAATTGCCGTAACGCAGGGCCGCGACGCTGCCGTCGTCGGTCCAGTAGATGAACTCCTGGCGCGGCCACTGGCCCTCACCCTTGAGCGCGGGCAGCAGATTGTAGCCGTCGAGATGGACCCTGTAGTTCGTGTTGCCGGCCTTCCTGCCCTTCAGCAGGTCGTCCTTGACCTTGGTGTCGCCGGTCGCAGCGAGCAAGGTCGGCAGCATGTCCTCGTGGGCGGCGACCTCGTTCACGACCGTGCCGGGCTTGATGACGCCGGGCCAGCGGATAACGGTCGGAACGCGATAGCCGCCTTCCCAGTTGGTGGCTTTCTCGCCGCGAAACATGGTCGTGCCGCCATCGGGCCAGGAAAAGGTTTCCGCGCCGTTGTCGGTGGAATACATCACGATGGTGTTCTCTTCCAGTCCCAGTTCCTTGAGCTTGTCCAGCAACTGGCCTACCTGGCCGTCGTGCTCGACCATGCCGTCGGCATAGACGCCCAGGCCGGTCTTGCCCTCGCTCTCCTTCTTGAGGTGCGTGAAGACATGCATGCGGGTGGCGTTCCACCAGAGGAAGAACGGCTTGTCCGCCTTCTTGGCGCGCTCCATGAAATCGAGGGCGGCGGCGGTGACTTCCTCGTCCACCGTTTCCATGCGCTTCTTGGTCAGCGGACCGGTGTCCTCGATCTTGCCATCGGCGAAGCTGTGGATGACGCCGCGCGGGCCGAATTTCTTCTTGAACTCGGGATCCTTCGGATAGTCGAGATGCTCCGGCTCCTCCTCCGCGTTCAGGTGGTAAAGGTTGCCGAAGAACTCGTCGAAGCCGTGCTTGGTCGGCAGCATCTCGTCGCGGTCGCCGAGGTGGTTCTTGCCGAATTGGCCGGTCATGTAGCCCTGCGCCTTGAGCAAGCCCGCGATCGTCGGGTCTTCCTTCTTCATGCCCTCGGGCGCGCCCGGCAGGCCGACCTTGGTGAGACCGGTGCGGATCGGCGACTGTCCGGTGATGAAGGCCGCCCGGCCGGCGGTGCAGCTCTGCTGTCCATACCAGTCGGTAAACATGGCCCCTTCCCGGGCGATGCGGTCGATGTTGGGTGTCTTGTAGCCCATCATGCCGTGGTTGTAGGCGCTGACATTGAACTGGCCGATATCGTCGCCCCAGATGATGAGGATATTCGGCTTTTTCGCCTGGGCCGCCGTTTTTTGCTCCGGCGCGCCCGGCTTATTCTCAACGGCACCGGACGGCGCCGCGGCCAGGAAAGTGGACAGGACGGAGAGTAAAATCAAGGCTCTCCGTGGCGTGGATGGTTGCATGGGATATCTCCTGTGGGGGGTGGTTGGCGCTTGAGATCCTTCATGGAAGGGACGGAGTGTGCTACGGGCGGGCCTTGCCCCGCAAGCCGAGAAACATGGCGGCAAACTCCCGTTTCCTTATGACTGACGCGAATCAGCCTGGACGGCCCACTCCAGGTCAACCGTGTTCCACAACGGGGTGCCGGCGCCACTAGGCGGCCCGGTTCGCATAGCGCCATGGCCAGGCCGCTCTCGCGGAGGTAGTCCCCGAGTGTCGGACTTCGCGAAGGTTTCTGGTTTTCGGAGCCTCAGCATAGCGTATCCCGTCAATCCTGAATTAGGATTCACCATCGAATGGCCGCTTTTAAGCGCCTAGCAGAAAGTCAGTTGGTATTGTGAGCCGAAACCGGCCCCGATCTGGTCAATCGCCTGCTCGAGTTCATCCGGAGTGAACGATTGGAACGGTAGCCATTCGTACTTCATCTTCTTCCACAGGAGCTCGATCCGATTCAACTCCGGGCTGTAAGGCGGTAAGAAATAAAACCGCAGGTCTTTTTCCTTGAGCAGTTCCCAAAATGGTTCCAGCGCTTTCGCCGTATGGATGGACGCATTGTCCAAGACCACCACCAGAGGCTTCTGCACCCGCTCCAGCAGGGCCATCAGAAACCCGAAGCACCATAAGCCATTCACGTTGTGCCACAGCCTGGCCAGCATCAGGCGTCCCGAAGAGAACAGCGCCCCGAGGACATTCAGGCGTTTCGCTCGTTTGGACACCACGGTATGGGTCTCCCCGGTCTTCGTCCAGGCCGAGTGGTTCGGGGGGTGCGGCGCGAACCCCGCT
>DATKKJ010000046.1 GCA_035543055.1 Terriglobales bacterium
CATCCCCGGCGATTACGCCGGGCCGTGCTTCATCGGCTTCGCCATCGGCGAGTCGCTGGGGGCGGCGGCGCTGCGCATCGCAGGCGGCATCTTCACCAAGATCGCCGACATCGGCTCCGACCTGATGAAGATCGTCTTCAAGATCAAGGAAGACGACGCGCGCAACCCCGGCGTCATCGCCGACTGCACCGGGGACAACGCGGGTGACTCGGTGGGCCCGACCGCGGACGGCTTCGAGACCTACGGTGTCACCGGCGTGGCCCTGATCACGTTCATCCTGCTGGCGGTGAAGGATCCGACCGTGCAAGTGCAACTGCTGGTCTGGATCTTCGTGATGCGCATCATGATGCTGTTTTCCAGCTCCGGCGCCTACTTCCTCAACCACGCGGTGGCCAAGGCCAAGTACGGCAACTCGAATGATTTCAACTTCGAGAACCCGCTGACCTCGCTGGTGTGGCTGACTTCGATCGTCTCCATCGGCCTGACATACGTGACTTCCTACTACATCATCCCGGACCTGGGCGGCAACGAGACCCTGTGGTGGAAGCTGTCGACCATCATCTCGTGCGGCACGCTGGCCGGGGCGCTGATCCCGGAACTGGTGAAGGTGTTCACCTCCACCGAGTCGGCGCACGTAAAGGAAGTGGTGAACGCGGCGGAGGAAGGCGGCGCGTCGTTGAACATCCTGTCGGGCTTCGTGGCCGGCAACTTCTCGGCGTACTGGCTGGGACTCGCGATGGTGGCGCTGATGAGCATCGCGTTCGTGGTCAGCACTCACGGGCTGGGCGGGATGATCGTGGGCACGCAGATACCGCTGATGCTGGCGCCGGCGGTGTTCGCCTTCGGTCTGGTGGCCTTCGGCTTCCTGGGCATGGGACCGGTCACCATCGCGGTGGACTCCTACGGCCCGGTGACCGACAACGCGCAGTCGGTCTATGAGCTCTCCCTCATCGAGCAGATCCCGAACATCGAGAAGGAGCTCAAGAAGGACTTCAACATGGACGTGGACTTCGAGCGGGCCAAGCACCTGCTGGAGGCCAACGACGGCGCGGGCAACACCTTCAAGGCGACCGCCAAGCCGGTGCTGATCGGCACCGCGGTGGTGGGGGCGACCACGATGATCTTCTCGATCATCATGGCGCTGACCAACGGGTTGACGGCGAACGTCAGCAACCTGTCGCTGCTGCACGCTCCCTTCGTGCTCGGACTGATCACGGGCGGGGCCATGATCTACTGGTTCACCGGCGCCGCCACCCAGGCGGTGAGCACGGGCGCGTTCCGCGCAGTGGAGTTCATCAAGGCCAACATCAAGCTGGAAGGCGCGGAGAAAGCTTCGGTGGAGGACAGCAAGAAGGTGGTCGCCATCTGCACCCAGTACGCGCAGCGCGGCATGTTCAACATCTTCCTGGCGGTGTTCTTCGCGACCCTGGCGTTCGCGTTCGTGGAGCCGTTCTTCTTCATCGGCTACCTGATCTCGATCGCCATCTTCGGCCTGTACCAGGCCATCTTCATGGCCAACGCGGGCGGGGCCTGGGACAACGCCAAGAAGATTGTCGAGGTGGAGCTGAAGCAAAAGGGCACCGAGCTGCACGCCGCAACCGTGGTGGGCGACACGGTGGGCGACCCGTTCAAGGACACTTCCTCGGTGGCCATGAACCCGGTCATCAAGTTCACCACCCTGTTCGGCCTGCTGGCGGTGGAGCTGGCGGTGAGCCTGACGGCGAAGTCCGGGGCGACCCTCCACCTGGTGCTGGCGGGCCTGTTCTTCCTGGTGTCGGTAGTCTTCGTCCATCGGTCGTTCTACGGGATGAGGATCGGATCGGTGAAATCGGCGGCGGCCAAGGCAGAAATGCGGATGACAGCGGATTAGCGGACTGTTGAGGGCGAGACGCCCTCAGGACAGCCGGCGAGACGCCGGCGGTACATTAGGACGCCACCGGGTGACCGGTGGCGTTCGGCTTTGAGAGCAATCCCGCCCTCAGTCGCCCTTCATCTTGCTCCTCACGGACTTGGCGAGCTTCTCGATCTCCTCGGCCTTCTTGATGACCGCCAGCGACAGGGTCTCCTGGCCGGCCGTATCTACCTCACGCTTGAGTTGAGTGGCCAGGGTGAGAAGGCGGTCCGTATCGCGGCGGATCTCCTGGTACCGTTGCTTGGACTGCGCCTTCTTCAGCTCCTTTTCGCGTTCGATCTCTTCCTGAGTCGGGGCTTGTTGGCTACCGATGCGCTGCGACACTTGCGCTGCTGGCCGGGGCGCAGGCGGCCTGCGCCCCTCTTGGGCCAACGTTGGAAACACAGCAAGCAGCAAGAACGGAAGCAAGAAGCGATGACGCAACATGGCACTCTCCGGGTTTGAGTGCGAAGGATTATACCGGCGAGACCGGCTGCTATAATCGCGCGCGCCGGCCGCGCGTGGGCCGCTTTTCTCATGAGACTGCAAGCCATCCTTCAAGACTGGCGGGTTGACTCGTACAGCTTCCTCCGCCACGCGTTTCCCAAGATCCTGGTCGTGCTGGCCGGAGCGATCATCCTCCTCTGGCTGCTCAAGCTGGTCACCGGGCGGCTGGTGCGTTTTGCCGGACGCAAAGACCTTCCGGTCCCCCTCGACCCTCACCACGCGCGCGCTTCGAGGAAAGCCATGTACAAGCCGCACCCGCCCGCTTGTACGTGGTGGATTCCGAGTTGAGCAGACGGAAGCGCGAAATCAACTGACAGAAGGTAGGGGGTAGGAGGCGAGTGCTGGGATCCTCTTCTTGTTCCACCGCCTCGCTACTTGCTACCTGCTTTTCCCTTGGAGTCACGGACGAATTTGTAGCCGATGCCGCGCACGGTCAGCACGTACCTGGGCTGCGATTGGTCGGGTTCGATGTAGCGGCGCAGGCGCACGATAAAGTTGTCAATGGCCCGGGTGTCGGTGTCCTCCCGCAGATTCCAGACCTCGGCCAGAATGGCCCGGCGGGAGACCGGGTGGCCGGCGTTGCGGATGAGGTAGCGCAACAACTCCGCTTCCATCACCGTGAGGCGATAGGTCTTCTTGCCGGTGCGCAGCTCCAGGTTCTCGAAGTCCACGACCCGCCCGTCAAAGCTGTAGGTGTCGGAGGGCGGCTGCTCGCCGATGCCGCGCAACCATTGGGTGCGGCGCAGCAGGCTGGTGATCCGCGCCAGCAAGATGGAAAGCTCGAAGGGCTTGGGCAGATAATCGTCGGCGCCGGATTCGAATCCTCGTAACACGTCCTCGGGCCGTCCGCGCGCGGTCAACATCAGGACGGGAACATAGTTCCGCGCCTGGCGAAGCTCCTGGGCCACGGTGAAGCCGTCCTTCCCCGGCAACATCACGTCGAGCACCACCAAGTCGAACGGCTCTCTTGCCGTCAGCAGGCGCGTCAGCGCGTCTTCGCCTTTGTCGATGATCTGGACGGAATGGCCTTCGGCCTCCAGGTTGAAGCGGAGCCCTTCCGCCAGGTGGATCTCGTCTTCGACCAGCAGGATGCGGCTCATACGCGGTACATCCTGGGCAGGCGCATGGTGAAGGCGCTGCCCTGGCCTTCGCCTTCGCTCTCGGCCAGCACGTCGCCCCCGTGGCGGCGGGCGATGGAGCGCACGATGAACAGTCCCAGCCCGGTGCCTTTCACCTGGCCGGCGGCGGCCGGCGCACGGTAGAAGCGCTTGAAGATCCGCTTCAACTCCCGCCGGGGGATGCCGATCCCGTTGTCGCGTACGCGCAGCAGGACGGTATCGAGGTCGGGAGTGACCACGTCTACCACGATGTCCTTCCGCTCGCCGGAGTATTTGACCGCGTTGTCGAGGAGGTTGGCGGTGGCGGTGCGAAGCTCCTCAGGATTCCCCCGCAGGAAGATCTCGCCCTGGGGCGCCACGCCGAAGCGCAACGATTCCGGGGTGAGGTGGTGGCGGATGCGGGCGAGCTCCAGTGCGTCGCGGGCCAGGAGCGAAAGATCCACCTCTTGCCAGTTTCGGCGGCCGTCGCCATGGCGCGCCTCCCCGGCACGCAGCACCTGCTCGACCGTCCCCAGCAGCCGGTCGGTATCTTCCAGCATGATGCGGTAGAACTCCTCGCGCTTGGCTGGTTCCACGGAGCGGTGCTGCAGCGTCTCCAAGTACAAGCGGATGGAGGCAATGGGGGTCTTCAGCTCGTGGGTCACGGCGTTCAGGAAGCTGTCCTGCTGCTCGTTGCGCCGGATCTCGCGCACCAGGAAGATAGTGTTGAGGGCCACGCCGGCGATGAGGAAACCGAAGAAGATCACGCCCAGCACCAGGGGAACGACCTCGCGCCACTTGAGCACGATCCAACTGATGTTGAGCGCGATGGCGACCCCGACCAGGGCGGAGCCCAGAGTGACGAAAAACGCGATCGTCTTGGTGCGGCGGGCGATGCGCATGCGGATGCTTCAGATTCTAGAGTAAGTGGGGCGCACAAGAAAGAAACCGCGGGCGCAAAACCCGCGGTTCAGGTGATTCCGGCTTGTGCAGCTAGTCGCCGGCGACGGTCGCCAGCTCTTCCTCGGCGGGAGTCTCCACTGCCTGTGGGACGGTCAGGGGCGCCGGCGCCAGGCGCGGCAGCTTGACGTCCCACGCCAGGCCAACCATCTTCAGGAAGGAGATGCAATACCAGTTCCAGTCGATCTCCCACCAGACCAGGCCGTGCCGCGCCGACTGCGGGTGCGCGTGGTGGTTATTATGCCAGCCCTCGCCGAAGCTCACGATCGCAACCCAGAAACTGTTGGTGGACTTATCGCCGGTGAGGAAGCGCTGCGAGCCCCACATGTGGGTGGCCGAGTTCACCAGGAAGGTGAAGTGCAGCCCGATGGTGGTGCGGAAGAACGTCCCCCACATCAGGTACGGCCAGCCGCCGATGAACAGCAGCGCCAGTCCCAGCAGGGTCAGCGGCACCCAGTGCCACTTGCTGATCCACATGTGGAAGCGGTCCTTGCGAAGGTCAGGAACGTAGGGCAGGAGCTCGGAGTTGTCGTTGTGGATGGTCTTGCCGGTGACGATCCAGCCGATGTGCGACCAGAATCCGCCCTCGAGGGGGGTATGCGGATCGCCTTCCACGTCGGTGTTCTGATGGTGGAGGCGGTGAGTCGCCACCCAGTAGATCGGTCCGCCTTCCAGGGCGAGCGTGCCGAACGTGGTCAGCAAGTACTCCAGCCACTTCGGCGTTTTGTAGCCGCGGTGGGTCAGCAGGCGGTGGTAGCCCATGCCGATGCCGAAGCTGCCGGAAATCACCCAGAGCGCGGCGGCGACCGCAATCGCCTTCCAGCTGACGAAGAAAAACGCGGCGATGGCGCCAATGTGGAACGCGACCATGAAGAACGTGGTGACAGGATTGAGCGACTCGCGGAAGGTGCGGTCGCCTTTCTGGAAGCTCATGAGGCTCCGTCTGACAGAAGAGATTGACTGCGGATATCCTCATGAACTTATCAGGTGGCCCTGTGGCGTGTTTGTAATAATTGTGTAATTGCTTGAAAACAAAGCCCGCCCGAGCCTAAGCCGGCACCCCCTTGACCTCCAGCCCGGCCCACTTCTGAAGCAGGGTGAGGGTGGCCGCGTAGTCGAGGTCGTCCATGCCCTCCTCGCTGGCAATCTCGTAGATCTCCTCGACCTTCTCCAGCGCCGGCAGCTTGACCCGGGCGTGCCTGGCGGCCTCCAGCATCAGGCGGATGTCCTTGTACATGAGGCGCAAGGGGAAATTGGGCGAGAAATCGTGCCTGAGGACGAAAGGCCCCTTGTAGTCCACCACGCCGGACTTGACCATGGTCATGCCGACGAGCTCCAGCAGGTCCTCGGGGCGGACGCCTTGCTTGGTGGCCAGGGTGAGGGCTTCGGCAAAGCCTTCATAGATGAGGGCGATCATCAGGTTCATGGCGATCTTGGTGGCCTGGCCTTTGCCGGTGTCGCCCATGCGCTTCACTGCCTTGCCCATCGCTTCGAACAAGGGCCGAATGCGCTCCAGGGTGGCCTCCGCGCCGCCCACCATGAAGATGAGCTGGCCGGCTTCGGCGCCGATCTTGGAGCCGGTGATAGGCGCGTCCACGTAATCAGCGCCCCGTTCCCTCACCCGCTGGGCGAACTC
>DATKKJ010000047.1 GCA_035543055.1 Terriglobales bacterium
TCCGGAAATCCGTACAGGGCAAACGACGTGATGGACTGGATGATCTCGTCCTGCGTCGCCGGCGCGATGCCGTTTTTATCCATCCCGCGGCGCAACTGTTTCTCGATCTCCCTCATGCGCGCTTCCGAGCGCTTGAATCCCATGGCGCGCCGCAGTTCTTCCGCCTCGCCCCCCGTGAAGCCCGCCGCGATCATCGCCATGCGCAGCAACTGCTCCTGGAAGAGCGGCACGCCCAGCGTCCGCGCCAGCTCCGGCTCGAGCGATGGATGCGGGTAGGTGACCGGTTCGCGTCCCTGCCGCCGCTTCAGGTACGGGTTCACCATCTGCCCCACGATCGGGCCCGGGCGGATGATCGCCACCTGCACCACGATGTCGTAGAAGCGCTTCGGGCGCAGGCGCGGCAGGCACGACATCTGCGCCCGGCTCTCGATCTGGAACATGCCGACGGTGTCCGCCTTCTGCAGCGCGGCATAGACCGCGGGATCATCCGGCGGCAGGTGCGCCAGGTCGAGCTCCTCGCCCTGCACCTGGCGCGCGATCTGGATGGTGTCTTCCAGCGCCGCCATCATCTCCAGCCCCAGCAGGTCCACCTTGATGAGCCCCAGGTCGGCGCAATCTTCCTTGTCCCACTGCACCACCACGCGGTTGGGCATGGACGCCGGTTCCAGCGGCACCACGGAATCGAGTTGTCCCTGCGCGATCACCATCCCGCCCGAATGCTGTCCCAGATGCCGCGGCAGGTCCTGCACCGCCTGGCACAGCTCGAAGAATTTGCGGATGCGCGGGTGCGAAAGATCGAAGCCGGCGTCGGCGAACTGGCGCGCCATGGTGTCCGATGGGTCGCGATACTCCCAGCCGCCCACCAGCTTGGAGAGACGGTCGAGGGTCTCGGGATCGAAGCCCAGCGATTTGCCGACCTCGCGTGCCGCCGAGCGCCCGCGGTAGGTGATGACATTCGCGGTCATGGCGGCGCCCAGCTTGCCGTAGCGCTCATAGACATACTGGATGGCGCGCTCGCGCTGGTCGCCGGAGGGCAGGTCAAGATCGATGTCGGGCCACTCGCCGCGCTCCTCCGAGAGGAAGCGCTCAAACAGCAGGTCCATGCCGACCGGGTCCACGGCGGTGATGCCCAGCGAGTAGCAGACCGCGGAGTTGGCCGCCGAGCCGCGTCCCTGCACCAGGATGTTGTGCTGGCGGCAGAAGCGCACGATGTCCCATACGATGAGGAAATACCCGGCGAGGTCGAGCTTCTCGATCAAGTGCAGCTCGCGCTCGATCTGGCGGCGGGCGCGGGCGCGGAGGTCGGGCGCGGCGCGGCCATAGCGCTCCTGCGCGCCCTCCGCCGTGCGCTGGCGCAGGAACGACATCATGGTCTGGCCGTCGGGCACGGGATACTTGGGGAACTCGTAGCCGAGGTCGGCCAGGGTGAAGTCGAGCCGCGACGACAGCGCGCCGGTGTTGGCGATGGCTTGCGGCAGGTCGGCGAACAGTTGCGCCATCTGTTGCGGCGTCTTCAGGTGTCGCTCCGGGTTGCGCGCCAGCAGACGCCCCGCGGTGTCGAGCATGCGGTGGTGCTTGATGCAGGTGAAGACGTCGAGCAGTTCGCGTTCTTGCGGCACGGCATAGGCGACGCCGTTGCTGGCGACGATGGGCAACCCGAGCGAAGCGGCGAGCTCCACCGCCGCGCGGTTCCGCGCTTCTTCTTCGCGCAGGAAATGGCGTTGCAGCTCGACATAGACGTTTTCGCGGCCGAAGATCGCGGCCAGCCGCTCCAGGACTCGTTTGCTCTGGTCGCGCCCGCCATCTTCGAGCGCGCGCGCCAGCACGCCGTCGCTGCCACCGGTCAGGCAGAGCAGCCCTTGCGCATGTTCCTCCAGCTCTTGCCACGACACCGCGCATGCGCCCGGCATGGCGTGCTTGGGGACGCGCAGTTTCATGCACGTGATCAGCCGGCAGAGGTTCCGGTAGCCCTCGCGGCTCTCGACCAGCAGGGGCAAAGAGGTTTCACGTTTCACGTTTCGCGTTTCACGCAACTCATCCTGGGGCGAAACGTTTACTTCCGCTCCAATGTGGGCCTTGACACCGATTTTTTTCGCCGCCAGGTGGAACCTGGGCGAGCCGTACACGCCGTTGCGGTCGAGCACTGCCATCGCCGGCATACCCGATTCGGCGCAGCCCGCCGCCAGTTCCTCGGGCAGGGAAGCGCCTTCGAGGAAGCTGAACGCGGAGCGGGCGTGAAGTTCGATGAACATCAAAATCGCAGCAGATCAGTCGTATTCGCCATGTACGAACCATTTCCCTCGGTCATCGACAAAGATCCGGTACAGTCCCACCGCATCGGTCTTGGCGGTCACCGATGCAACCGCGATATCCCACTCTTCCCGGATCCACGAATCCCTTTTTTCTATGTCCTCTGTGTTTCTGCGGTTCGATTGTTGTTTCCACCATTCGCCGGAGGTTTTCCATGGTCCTGCCGCGGACACGACTTCGCCGTTGATCCTCACCGAGCGGACGTGCGACGGCTTCCCCGAGCGTAGGTCGACGCGAACGGGCAATGGCGGGCGGAAGATGCGCAGCGCCAGCACCCCGCGGACACCCAGCGGCTTCAGCCGCTGGGTGTCGGCTTCTTGGTGGCGCGGCTTCAGCCCCGCAGGCGTGACCATGAAGCGCAGCATGCGGAACGCGTCCGGACGGTGCGTGTCCAGCGGTTCCGCCGACCCGACGTTCCCTTCGCCGACGACTCCGGCGATGCGGGCCAGGGTCAGCTCCAGCCGCTCCGGCTCCGGCGCAAGAGGGAGGAACAATCCGCCCTGCGCGAAGCGGGGACGTACCGGCTCCACCGCCAGCGTCACCTTCAGCACCGGCGCCGCCGGGGGATGCGACTTCAAATCGAGCTGCAGCAGCTTGAGGAACAGCTTGCCGTCGAGCATGGGAACGGGCAGGCGAAGCGTGCGCGCGAAAATCGTTGCGCGTTTCTCGTTTCGTGTTTCACGTTCTTCTTCCTCGCGCGAAACGTGAAACATGAAACGTGAAACGTCTGCTTCGCTGATGGCTGAGGGCTGAAGGCTGAGCGCCAGCCGCAGTTCGTTGGTGGCCAGCGCCCGGGCGCCCAGCCGCGCGCACAACTGCTCCAGCAGGCGGCCGAGCACGAACGCCAGCGGCTCCAGCAGCTCCACCGGATGTTCCAGCTCGATGCTCTCCTCGAAGCGCAGGGGAGGCTCGCACGGGACGAGGTCGCGCATGGTCGCACCCCGGGCCAGCCGTTGCAGGCGGAGCCCTTCCTGTCCCAGGCGTGCGGTGACCGCGACCTCGGGCAGGACCGCCAGCGCGCGCAGGGTGCGCACTCCCCAGCGTTCCAGCGTGTCGAGCAGCTGCGGGGGAGGCGAGAGCGCTTCGATAGAGAGCGTCCCCAGGAGCTCGGATTCTTTGCCCGGCGGGATCACGGTCACGCCGGAGAAGCCACGCGTCGCATGCAGGGCGGCATCGGGGTTCGAGGCCACGGCCACATGCGCCTCCAGTCCCATGTCGGAAGCGCGTTTCGCCAGGTCGCGTGCGATCTTCGCCGCGGCGCCGAAGAGCTGCTCGAGCCCGGTAAGGTCGGCGATGACCGTATCCGCCGCGGTGTCTTCCACCCGGGGCGAGAACGCCTGCGCGCAGTCGAGCAGGGCGGCGTGCGCCGCTTCCTCCTGCGCCCGGGAGCGCTTGCGGACCTCGAGCTTCTGGTCGCGCGCCTGGGCCTGCAGCCGGGTCATCCCGGCCTCGATGCCGCGCGCGCGCGCCGTCTGGTTCAGCGCGCAGACCATCTCCATCGGGGGCGCGCTTTCGACCACGGCGACCGCGCAGCGACGCAGCTCGGGCGCCGCGCGCACGATCGCTTCCACGGGGAGATCCGGGATGTAAAGAGCGGCGAACATCGCTTATCCCGCCCACTGGGCCCGCGTTGTGAACGAGACCGCCCGGGCCGGCAGTTTCTTCTCCGCCACCGCCCGCACCACCTCGACCGAGATCTCGGTGGAGGTCAGCAGTCGAGCGTGGCAGGGGAGCGGTTTCGCTGGTGACCGGCGAGTGGCGACTGCCGACCGCATCTTCAGCACCAGGCCGGCCGCGCTTTTGGCGAAGGCCTCCTCTTCGAGGACCAGCAGCGCCGTGGGGGTGCGCTCGACCGCGCGCCGGAAGCGGAACCAGGAAGTCAGCGGCACCCGCCGCGCGATGTTTGGCGGCACGCCCCCCAGATCGATCACCACCAGCCCGAAGCCGCCCGCTTGGAGGAGAAAGTCGGCGACCTTCAAGGCGTTCTCGACGCCCTGGTCGGTTTCGCGTTTCGCGTTTCGCGTTTCACGTAATTCTTCCTCGCGCGACACGTGAAACGTGAAACGTGAAACGTTCTTGCCGCAACGCACCCACAGCACGCGCTTCAGTCCCACGCCCGCCGCCTGCGCCGACTCGGGATCGAAGCTGTCGCCGGCATCGATCAGAGCGCAGACCTCGCCCCGCGCCGTGGCCTGCGCCAGGATGGCCAGCAACAGGGAAGTGCGCCCCGAAGAAGCCGGGCCAAAGATCTCGGTCAGGGCGCCGCGCGGCAGTCCGCCGGTCAGCGCGTCCAGCGCGGCGATCCCCGTGGAAACGGTGGCCGCGGCCGGACGCGGCTGCATCTCGGACGCAGCCACCACCCCCGGCATTCCCGCCAGCGCCCACCGGCACAGCTCCCGGTCTTCTTGAGAAATGATGCGCAGCGCAGCGGAGTTCATCGGGGACACCTCGGCCTCAAAAAGGTCTGAGCCAGGAGATCAACGAGCAAGGCGGGGAAGCTCAGGCCGGGCGCGAGCGCGAGGGCCTGATTTTCGCTTTTTCTTCGCCTATGACTAAGATTCTCCGCCGCCGGCTGCCGGTTGTCAAGAGGGCAAAACTCGATTGACAGTGGCAAACGCTGAGGGTGCGCTGGGGAAGGCTGCAAAAAGCCTTTGATATAATTTTCTGGTCGCACCGGGTGGCGCTATCGTCTAGGGGTTAGGACGGAAGATTCTCAATCTTCAAACCCGGGTTCGATTCCCGGTAGCGCTACCAAACCGCACTCATAAACAAAGCCGCCGAAAAGGCGGCTTTGTACTTTGCAGGTGCGTCGAGAACACTCAGCTCGCAGAAGAAGCTTACGCCGGCCTCCCGCCCACACTCGCTCCCAAATCGACGAGAAGCTGATCCAACTGCTCAAATTGCAGGGGGTACCCGCTGGTGCTTCCGGAGGCGATCCCTTCGTCGAGCGCTTCTTTCGAAGGATAGAGGTCGTGCAGGACCACGACGGTCTCACCGGCGTTTTCGTCGAAGGTCACTGTCGTGACGGCCCCGGGTTCCTCCCCTTCGTCGTTCGTCCAGACGATGCGCTTGGGCGGGATCACTTCGACGTAGCGACCAAAGAAAGGCATTGGCTCCCCGGTCGAGGGATGGCGGAAAACCAGACGGTACTTGCCCCCTGTACGGGCATCAAGCTCGCAGGAAAGTAAGGAGACTCCGAACGACTTCGGTGCCCACCACCGCTGGAACAGTTCGGGTTTGGTCCAGGCACTGAAAACGACATGCGCCGGGCCGTTGAAGGTTCGAGTGACGACGAGTTCACGATCGGACTTGCGTTCCACGCTCGTGCTGTTCTTCGTCCGGTTGGTGTCGCTATTTTTTCTTTTGTCCATGGGTTTTCTCCTTCTGTTTCAATTCCTCGACGATCCTGTCTAGGTCATCAAAGCGTTCGGCCCAGAGCTGCCGGTATCTCTCAATCCATTCCGCCTCTTTGTCCAGCGTGTGCAGGCCGAGCCTGCAGGTCCGCACTCGCCCGACCTTTTCTGTCGTGACGAGCCCCGCTTGCTCCAGGACGCCGACGTGCTTCTTCATCCCTGTCAGGGTCATGTGAAATCTTTCGGCAAGGGCGGTGATCGAAGCGTCCTCGCGTACGAGCTGTTCCAGAACGCCGCGCCGGGTGGGATCCGAGATCGCGGCGAAGGTCCCATCGAGAATGGGTTCCGTATACTGAACCATGTGGTTCAGTATATCGCAGGGAGCGTCCAGTTTGTCCAAAAACACTAGTTTCTCCGCTTCTCTCCGCGACAGCCCGGCCTGCAATTCTCAGGCTTCGGGTTTTCCGGGAAGTGCTGTAGGATGTAAGGAGAGGCGCCTTTTCTGCAGGCCCGCTTGTGTTTTCAGGCCTTTGGCCTCGCGATTCCCGGTAGCGCTACCAATCCCTCTTAAAGAGTGTGAATTTCACGAGGTCCTTCGCGCCAACGCGCTCAGGATTTCGGCTGCGGGCTCAGACGCCCGCAAAGCGCCTCAACCTGCGGGCTCCCGCTCACCCTGGGTCCGCTCACGCCCGCAAAACGGCTCAACTCTCGACGTGAGGGGATAGAGATCCTTCGCGAAGCGCTCAGGATTTCGGCTGCGGGCTCAGACGCCCGCAAAGCGCCTCAACCTGCGGGCTCCCGCTCGACTCGCTTCGCTCATCTTGCTCACGCCCGCCAAGCGGCTCAACCTATAATGACCAGGTGCCTCCAGGTGATGCAGACAAAACAAGAGCCGCATGGCCTCTGTCCCGGCTGGACATCGCCGGTGCATTTGGGGACATCGGCGTCCTGTTCCCCATCGCCATCGCGCTCATCACCCTGAACCACCTGAACGCCACGGCCGTGTTCCTCGCTGCCGGCCTGGCCTATGTGGTGGCGGGTTGGTACTTTCGCATCCCAATGTCTGTCCAGCCATTCAAGGCGGTGGCTGCCATCTCGCTGGCGCTCGGCCTGACCCCACAGGAGATCGCGACCGCAGGCCTGTTGATCGGGGTTCTTCTCGCGATCATCGCAGTCACCGGCCTCGCCGGCTTGCTGGCGCGCCTGTTCACATTGCCGGTGGTGCGGGGGATCCAACTCGGACTGGGCTTATTGCTGGCGCGCGAAGGGATCAGGCTCATCTTCGGTACCCAGGCGAGCCTGTCGTGGGGCAGCTTGCAGTTGTTCGGGTGGGAGATCGCGGCCGCCGCCGCCGTCATCCTGCTGCTGTTCATCCGCTCGGAGCGCTTTCCGGCCGGCCTGGTCCTTCTGGGATTCGGGATTGTGCTGGGGCTGGCGGCATCGGGCGGCGGTTTGCGTCACCTGGAGTGGCGCCCGCTCCCGCTGTCCCTGATCCACGTGCAGGGCGCGGACATGTGGCGGGTCCTGCCCCTGCTGGTCATCCCTCAATTCGCCCTCACCTTTGGCAATTCGATCGTCGCCAGCGAAAACACCGCGCACATCCTTTACGGCCGACAGGCGGACCGGGTGACCATCCGGAGCCTGGCCGGCAGCATCGCGGTGGTGAATGTAGCGAGCGCGGCGATCCTGGGATCGCCGCTGTGCCACGGTTCGGGCGGCATCACGGCCCACTTCAAGTTCGGCGCTCGCACGCAAAAGTCGAACTACGTCATTGGCGCGATCTGCCTGTTGCTGGCCGCCATCGGGACCGCCGCCGTAGCGGTATTGCGTCTGATCCCCTTTGCGGTGCTGGGCGTTCTGCTGATCTACGTCGGCATCCAGCACGCGCTCTATCTCCGCGACATCGCCAGGCGCCTACCCTGGCTGCTGATCGCACTCGCCGTGGGCATCGTCGCGGTGCTTACGACCAACCTCACGTGGGGTTTCCTGGTCGGGCTGGTCCTGCAGACCCTGGTGAGCTTGCGGAACCGCGCTGCTCCCGTGCCCGGGACGTGAAGGCAGGCGGCAGCTACTCGCCCGGATCCACCCCGCGGTCCAGATAGATCCAGAGCACGCGAGCGAACAAGGTCAACGCAGGCGCGAACGGCAAGAGCGTCAGTGCCGACGCCAGCAGGATGGCGCCCCAGCGCCACGACGTCAGCCACCAGTACAGCCCCAGGATCGCCACCAGCAGCGGCACGGCCATGGCGTAGCTGATGTACATCGCCCCCAGGAAGTAACCGGGCTCGCGCTCGAACTTGAGGTCGCAGACGGCGCAGCGCTCGTGCATCGAGGTGAGCCAGAGCATCGAGCCACGGAAGATCGGGGCCATGCGGCAGCGCGGGCACAGACCCTGGAGGATCGCGCTCAAGGTCGAGGGCGGGCTGGAGGGCGCATCCATGCTCCATTGGAATAACATCCCGAGCGCAGCGAGGGAACCCCGGGGGAAGAATTCGAGAGGGTAGGGCTCCCTCGCTGTGCTCAGGATGTTCCTGAAGAGACGATGCAGGGAATCCGATATCACGGATCACCCGAGGGCGGGCGCCGCTACTGCAGCAGGGTGAGGGCCTTGCAGAGGCGGAGGATCTCCTCCCGCTGCGGCACGCTCAGGCTCATGAACTCCACCCCGTAGCGATAGCCGTTCTTGTTGCGGACAGTGATGCCGACGCGCAACGGCTGCCGGGAATAGGGAAGAGTGAACTCGACCTCGAGCCGCTGGCCGACCTCCAATACGTGGGCCACGAACAACGCCATGCCGGTCTCGCTGATGTCATTGCCCCGGCCGTGGATCATGATGCTCTTGCCGTCCTTGGTCACGACCAGCTTGAGCCGCACATCCACGTGGTAACGGGGATTCCGGCGCAGTTCGCGCCCGCCGGGCGCCGCTTGTCCCGATGATGGACTCATGTGAAGCATGGGCCACTTCCTTACAAGGCCCACGTTACCTCCGGACATGTACCCAACGCAACTTACGAACGTAATGTCGCAGTGCTGGTACAACTACTGTGTTATCAGCCACATAGAGACGCCGGCATCAAGCCCCGCCAGGCCCACCCGTTGCCACAAGGGTTCGAGCACCCGCGACAGCTCGGGGTCGGCGGAAACAAAGGCGTTGGGCAGCAGCACCTTCAGCCGGCTGGCGCCCTCCAACAGCGCGAAGGCCAGCAGGTATTGCTCACTCCAATAATGATGCGCCCAGCGAGGCGGATAGTCGTACGGCAAGAACACGTCATGCACCTGCACCAGCACGCCGGCCGGCAAGCGCGGCACGATGTCGAGGAAGGCCACCGCTACGTCAGAGTTGGTCAACAGGACGTGGGAGCAATCCAGGAACAGCACATCACCGGCCTGAAGCCCGTCGAACAGCGCCAGGTCGGCCTCCTGCAGCGGCCGGCGCACCAGCCGGTCGCAGAGCCGGTCGATCTCGGCCCGTGGATGCGGATCCACGGAAACGATCTGCGTCGGCAAGGAGTGGTCTTCAATCGCTCGCCGCGCGAACTTGGTGGAATTTCCGGACCCGATTTCCAGGTACAGCCGTGGCTTCCGCTGCGCCAGCAATCCGTAGAGCGCGACCGCATCGAGCGGTGGGATCCAGCCATTCATCCAGAAGGGCGAACGCGCGTCGGCCTGGTCTTTCGGGATCCCTGCCAGCTTGGCGTCGAAGGAGAGGAAGCCGCGCAGCAGCTCGCGATAGGAATCCCGCCCTGTTTCCAACAGGGCGAGCAACCCCGCATGCGGCGCGCGCCCGAAGCCATAACGGCTCCGCGGCTCGACCCGGTAGTCGAGGAAGAGCATCTGGCTCGACCTCACGACATGTCGCAGGTTATAAGCCAGCCACAGCAGGGGATGGCGCCAGGCGAGCCCACGGATGCGGTCCTTCAGCCCGCGTTGCGGCAGACGGGCCAAGTCCTCTCCAGTGGGGTTCCGGGTCATGGGCCTGTAGTGTAAATGGCGTCCCGCTTTGCGCAAGACCTGCGACCTGCGTCACAGACCTCTCCGTTCCCGGTAGTTACAATGAGAAGGCAATCCTGGACGAGGCGCAGAATGCCCATTCGAACCGTCATCGAACCCTTCCGCATCAAGAGCGTAGAGCCCATCCGCTGGACCACTCGCAAGGAGCGCGAAGAGTTCCTCCGCAAAGCGCACTACAACCTGTTCCTGCTGCCGGCCGATGACGTACTGATCGACCTGCTCACCGATTCCGGCACCGGCGCCATGTCCACCCACCAGTGGGCCGCGGTCATGCGCGGCGACGAGAGCTACGCCGGCAGCCGGAGCTTCACCGCGTTCCGTTCCTCGATCCAGAGCATCTTCGGATACCGCCACGTGATCCCGACCCATCAGGGCCGGGCGGCGGAGCGGATCCTGTTCAGCGTCACCTGCCGCAAGGGCGACGTGGTGCCCAACAACACCCACTTCGACACCACCCGCGCCAACGTTGAGTTCGTGGGCGCCGAGGCCGTGGATCTGCCCATCCCCGAAGGCCGACAGCCCGCCGCCCTCCATCCCTTCAAGGGCAACATGGACACCGCCGCCCTCGAGGCCCTCATCCAGCGGGTCGGCCGCGAGCGCGTTCCCCTGGTGATGCTGACCGTCACCAACAACTCGGGTGGCGGCCAGCCGGTCTCCATGGAGAACGCCCGCGCCATCAGCGCCATCTGCCGCCGGCACAGCATCCCGCTCTACTTCGACGCCTGCCGCTTCGCCGAGAACGCCTACTTCATCAAGCTGCGCGAGCCGGGCTATCAGGACAAAACGCCCAAGCAGATCGCGCAGGAGATGTTCGCTCTCGGAGACGGCTGCACCATGTCGGCCAAGAAGGACGGCTTGGCCAACATCGGCGGCTTCCTCTGCACCAACGACGACAAGCTGGCCCAGCAGGAGAAAGACCTGTTGATCCTGACCGAGGGCTATCCCACTTATGGCGGCCTGGCCGGGCGCGACCTGGAGGCGATTGCGGTCGGCTTGCAGGAGGCGCTGCACGAGGATTACCTGCGCTACCGCATCACCTCGACTGCGTATCTGGGGAACCACATCGCCGAGCAAGGGGTGCCCATCGTGCAGCCGCCGGGCGGGCACGCCGTGTACATCGACGCCCGCGCCTTCCTGCCGCAGGTCCCGCCGGAGCAGTTCCCGGCAGTCGCGCTGGCCGCCGAACTCTACCTCGAAGGCGGCATCCGCTCGGTCGAGATCGGCACACTGATGTTCGGCGGCGCCGCCAAGATGGACCTGGTGCGGCTCGCTATACCCCGCCGCGTCTATACCCAAAGCCACATCGACTATGTGGTGGAGGTCATCCTCGAGGTCTGGCGGCGGCGCCAGCAGATCCAGGGGCTGAAGCTGACCTTCGAGGCGCCATTCCTGCGCCATTTCACGGCGCACCTGGAGCCGGTGGCTCCGGTTGCGGCGAGCGTGCGATGAGCTACATCGTCATCTGGGAGTTTCAGGTGCGCCCCGGCGCGGAAGTCGAGTTCGAGCGGGTGTACGGCCGCGACGGCGATTGGGCGCGGCTGTTTCGCCAGGCCGAGGGCTTCATCCGCACCGAACTCTTGCGCGATCACGAGGTGCGGGGGCGCTACCTGGTCCTGGATCACTGGGGTTCAGCGGCGCAATACGACGCCTTTCGTGCCGCCCATGCCGCCGAGTATGCCGCGCTCGACCAACGCTGCGAGGCCCTTACCCTGCGGGAGGCGCGCATCGGCAGCTTCTCCGAGCTGCCGTAGCCTGCATCCGCTACCGGGGCC
This sequence comes from Terriglobales bacterium, assembly GCA_035543055.1. Classification (NCBI taxonomy): domain Bacteria; kingdom Pseudomonadati; phylum Acidobacteriota; class Terriglobia; order Terriglobales; species Terriglobales bacterium. Next base: position 11,447 of record DATKKJ010000047.1, read on the forward strand.
GCGCCAGGACGATGGTGATGTCGTCCGGTTGCTCGCCGCTGCCGATCCATTCCTTGACCGCGCTGGTCACCAGCCCGCCGATGTCGGAGAGCGGCAGGTGCCGGTGGTCGCGCACGATCTCGATCAGCCGTTCTTCGCCGAATTCGCCGAACTCGTTCTCCGGTTCGGTCACCCCGTCGCTGTAGGCCAGGAAGATCTCCCCGGGCGCCAGGGCGACGGATTCTTCTCCGTAGGTTTGGGCGTCGAAGAGTCCAACCACCAGGCCGGCCGTGTCCAAGCGCCGGATCGAGCGGTCTTTGCGGATGATGATGGGCGGCAGGTGTCCGGCGTTGGAGTAGTTCAGGGTGCGGGTGCGCGCGTTATAGACGCTGAGGAACAGGGTGGCGTATTTCTCGAGCGGAGTGCTGTGGTAAAGCTGCCGGTTCAGCACCGAGAGCACGCTGGCCGGGGAGAAACCGTTGTCCGGCGGCGCCCCGGACGTCATCTCCAGGACATGGGTCACGGGGCTGCCGGCGGCCACCAGGCGCCCGGTCACCGCCGGCATGCGTCCGAATTCATAAGCGCGGATCGCCGAGTGCACGGTGGCCATCAGCAGCGCCGCCGAGATCCCTTTCCCCGAGATGTCACCCACCGCGATCCCCAGCCGCTCCGGCCCCAGCGGCAGGAAGTCGTAGTAATCGCCGCTCACCGTGCGCGCCGGCTGGCAGATACCGAACACCTCCAGCGACTCCATCTCCGTGGTCTGCTTGGGGAAGAGCTGGGCCTGCACCTCCTGCGCGATGGCCAGTTCGTTCTCCAGCCGCTGCTTCTCTTTCTGCTCCGCCATCAGCCGTTCCAGGGACTCGCTCATGGAGTTGAACGAGGTTTCCAGCGCTGCCAGCTGGTCCTTGGAGCGCACCGGGATGCGATAGCTGAAGTCGCCGCGGTTGACGTGCTGCGTGCCCTTGTACAGTTCGGCGACCGACTTGGTGATGGTGCGGGCCAGTCCCAGCCCGATGAACAGCGCGAACAGCTCGATGATGGCGAAGAACACCGCCGTACCTGCGATGGCGTAGATGATGATCTGGGTCAGCTGCCCCAGGGTGCGGAACAGCCGCCCGTACAGCGCTGACAACCGGCTGTGCACGATGAGCCCCTCGGTGTGGCTCGTGCCATCACTCCAGTCGGTGACCGGGAACAGCGAGATGAAGCTGAACTCGGGGTCCAGCGACGCCGCCGGCGCCGGCAACGAGCCGGCCGTCACCTTCGGCATGCGCACGCTGGCCGGCGTTTCGCCGCTCACCGTGAGACGGACTCCTTTTTGGTCCGGGTCCGGCCGCGAGATGCGAAAGCCGCTTTGCCCGTCGTCCGGCTGTTTGTCCGGCGGCCGCGAGCCGATCTCAGTGAGGGTGACCTCGGCGAAGTTCGCAGTGATCTCCTGCAGCCGCGCCGCATCCAGGGGCTCGCTGGAGACCACGGTCAAGGGCTTGCCGGCGGCGGTGACCGTGGTCGCCACCCGCAGGTACACCCCCTTGGCGTCAAAGGCGACGCTCCGGAAGTCCTCTTTGGCCCACGCCGGCCGGGGCAGCGCCGATGCTCCCGGCGGTCCCTGGAGAAGCGTCGCCCGTTCGCCATACCAGGCGGTCACCTGCCGGCCAGCCCAGCGGTTCTCCATTCTTGCGTCGTGCAACGCCGGCAACGCCGCCTTCTGCTCTCCGGCCGACAGGCTGTGCGCATACTCCGCGGCGATGGTCGAGTTGGCCGCTTCCAATGATCGCAGTTCCGCCTGGATATCCGAGGTCGCGAGATAGGTGGCGAACTGGCCGGCGAACAGGTACCCGGCACCGACCGCGATGGTCGCGATCAGCAACACCGGGATGACCCCGATGAACACGTAGGTGACGATCAGCCGGTTGCGCAACCGCCACAGCAGCTTCTCTCGCATCCAGCGGAAGGCCAGGATGCTGGCTAGCAGCAGCAGGATGAAGGTGAGGAACGAGACCCAGCCGCCGAGCCCACTGCTGGCCGCAGCCGCCGTCGAGACCAGCGAGACGACCTTGTCCGCGATGTACAGCGCCAGGTCGAGTACGAGCAGGTACAAGGCGATACGGCCGAGCGTGGTGCGCGGTGCCAGCTCCGCTATCCGCCGCCGCGAGTATCTGCCCAGAACAGAAGCCATGAAGAGATCCCGGAGGCTCGATTATAGCCGCCGTCGCAACCCGAGTCTGGAGAGCGTCCCTGCTCGAGATACGTCTCCGCCCCACCCCGGGTTCAGCCGTACGGCCCAGGTTGAAAACCGCGGCAGCGCCTCGTACACTTCTGGCCACCCACTGTTTCGTTTGGACCATGTACTTTGCCAGCCTCCAGATCGGTGCGCTTACCTACGCCAGCCCGGTGGTGCGCGCGCAGCCCGCGCGGCGGAGCCGCTGAGTGCCTCTCCTGGTCTATTGCATCGCCGAGAGGGAGGTGCCACCGCCGGCCGACGGGGTGCGCGGCCACCCCGTCGAGCACGAGGCCGTCGCCGGCATGAACTGCTACTACTCCGTGTTCTCCGACCCGCTTCCCCGACTCACCAAGGACGATGCCTTGGCGTTCCACCACGTGGTCAGCGCCATCTTTGCCCGCACCGCCGTCATCCCCTTCCGTTTCCCCACGACGCTCGAGGGACAAGGCGAGCTCGAGGTGTACCTGGAGACCGAGGGCCACGACCTGCTGGAGAGCTTGCAGCGCCTGCGCGGTTTCGTGCAGATGGAGGTGCGGCTCACGGTGGGCGACGCCCGCGCCGCCACGGCGGCTTCCGGCAAGGAGCAGGTGCAGGACCGGCAGCCGGACCGCGAGGACTTGCTCGAGCTCTCCGAGAGCGTGCGCGAACTCCTGGCCGAGGACATCCGCGGCTGGCACACTCGCGAATCCCAGAACGGCCTGCGCTGCTATGCGCTGGTGCCGCGGCACAGGGCCGCCGATTTCCGCCACAAGTGCGAGCGCCTGAGGCTGGAAGGCGGGGTGCGGGCCGCGGTCGGCGGGCCCTGGCCGCCCTCCGAGTTCCTCCGCGAGTCCTTCGAATCCTGAGCCGCCGGGCTCCACCTCCTGCGCGGACGGAATATAATCTCGCCGGTGCAAGCCCCACGCCCATCCGCGACGGAGGCAGGCGGCAAGCGTTGACCAGCCGCAAGAGTCAGAGGAGGACCCTCGATGGCAGTTGAACGGGTGTCGGGCGGATCCAGCCTGATCGATGTTCTCGACCGGGTATTGGACAAGGGCATCGTCATCGATCCCTGGGTCTGCATGTCCCGGGTCGGGATCGACCTGATCACGGTGGAAGATCGTTTGGTCGTGGCTTCGAGCGACATCCACCTCAAGTACGTGGACGAAGTCGGCCGCGGGCAAGTTTCGCGGCCTCAACTGGGGGAGAGACCGGGCCGCCCGGCGTAGAGACGGTCCGCATCACTCGTACCCCCGCGCGCCGGACGGCGGCGCGGCGCTGACCGGCAAAGGAGTCGGCCCCCCATGGCCTCGCCTCAGATGCGCGTGGGAGCACGGCGGAGGATGGCGACGGAGCATCGGCGGGAGCCGGGCTCCAACCGCCGCGTCGCGGCCCGCCTGCTCGCCGTCGAGCGCACTGACGCGATCTTCCCCGTCCTGCTCCAGGAGATCGTCGTCCTCGGCTTCCCTCGCGCCCTGGTCGCCAGCGTCAACCTCGAGACCGGCGACCTCGCCCCCACGCTCTCCGTCAACTTTCCCCGCACCGTCCAGCAGCGATTCCGCACGTCGCTCCACGCCTCGGAGAATACGCTGGTCAAGGTGCTGCGGAACGGCAAGCCGGCAGTCATTCCCGGCGGGCCGGGCCGCCGCGCCCTGTATTGCCACCCCATCCTCTTCCGCTCGCGGACGCAGTGCCGGGAGGCCGAGCGCCGGCCAGCCGGCGGTTGTCTGGCAGTGGACAACCAACACGGCCGCCGCAAGCTGTGCCTTCCCGACCAGGTCTGCGCCACCTGCGGCATGCGCGGCTACAGCGCACTGGTGGTGGTGGAGCTGGCGAAGGGCGCGTCGGAGCGGGAGATCGGCGAACTGCGCCCCCTGGTCGGACTGGCCGACCGCTGCCTGGCGCGCCTGTCCAAATCCGAGCACTACTACAACCGCCTGACCGGCCTGGAGAACACCCTGGCCCAGATGCAGACGGTCATGGGCAACATGCATGATCCGGTGGTGCTCACCGACAACCAGCACCGCGTGGTCATGCAGAACCGCGCCGCCGAACGCTTCTTCAAGCTCCCGGAAGCGGCCAGCGAAGGCCGCGCCCGCGCCATCGAGTTCAACCACCTGCTGTTCTCCGCCGCCCTGTCCTCGATGGCGCTTACCGGAGCCGAGGCCCACCGCGACCTGACCCTGGTGGATCCCGTGGAAGGCGAGGAACTCCTATTCGAGGTCCTGGCCGCTCCCACCAGCACGCCCGACGGCAGCCGCTCCGGCATGGTCACAGTGCTGCGCGAAGTCACCGCCCTGCGGCGCACCGATGCGGAGGTCCGCTCCCAATACGACCGGTTGCGCCACGCCGAAGAGCTGGTGCGCCAGGACCGCGACCGCCTGAATCTGATCATCGAGAACGTTGGCGATCCCATCGTGGTCTGCGACAGCAACGCCAGGCCGGTGCTGGTGGACCCGCTCGCCGCCGAGCTGTTCGGCTCCGAGCGCGACAGCGCCCGCGATCCCCGCCGCCTCCGCAACCACGCCAAGTTCGACGCCTACATCAGCTCCTTCACCTTCTCCTTCTCCGACCGGGAGAGCGGGCCGCTCAAGCTCTTCAACCCCACCACTCGCGGCGAGGTCGAGTTCGACGCCCGCTCCGGCAAGATCTATGACGAGCGCGGCCAGGTGGCCTACACCGTCACCGTACTCCGCGACCTGACGGCGGTGCGCAAGGTGGAGCAGCTCAAGGTCGAGCGGCGCATGCTGGAGATCGAGAAGTTCGCCGCCACCGGGCGGCTGGCAGGCACCATCGCCCACGAGGTCAACAACCCGATGGAGGCCATCAAGAATGCCATCTACCTGCTCTCCGGCAAGGTCTCGCCGGAAGCGACCCCGGTCTATGACGTCCTGAAATCGGAGACCGAGCGCGTGGCCCGCATCGTGCGCCAGATGCTCGGCCTCTATCGCAACACCGACCAGATCGGCACGGTGGACGTGAACAGCGTCATCGAGGACACGCTGTTGCTCTTCCGCCGCCAGTTGCAACAGGTGTCCACCCAAGTGAGGACCAGGCTGGCGTCCTTGCCCATGGCGGTCGGCTCCGCGGACCAGCTTCGCCAGGTGCTTTCCAACCTGGTGGTGAATGCGCGGGACAGCATGGAGAAAGGCGGCACGCTCCACGTGCGCACCCGCTACTTCGCCGGCGGCGGCGACTCCGTGCGCGGCGCCATCCGCATCCTGGTGGCTGATTCCGGCGCCGGCATCCCCCCGGCCCTGCAGAGCAGCATCTTCGAGCCCTTCGTCAGCACCAAGGGCGCCAAGGGCACCGGCCTGGGACTCTGGATCGTGAAAGGGATCATCGAGAACCACGGCGGCAAGATCCGCGTGCGCAGCCGGGTGGGGCAGGGGACCGTGTTCCAGATCGATCTGCCCGTGGTGCGATAGCCATGAAGCCGAAGACGGAGCGCGGCCGAATCCTGGTGGTGGACGACGAGCCCTCCGTTTTGCTGACCTACAAGCTGATCCTCGAGCAGCAGGGCTACGACGTGCTGGCGGCGTCTTCCTCCAGCGAAGCCAGGAAAACCATTGAGCAGGAGAACATCGACCTGCTGCTGTGCGATCTCTCGCTGGAGGAGCGGCACACCGGCTTCGAGGTCATCGAATTTGCGCGCCTGCGGCAGCCGGCCGCCATTTCCGTATTGCTGACCGGCTATGCCAGCAGGGACGTCAGCGAGCAGGCGGGGCAGGGAGGCGTCGCCGTCCTGTTCAAGCCCATCGACATCGAAGAGTTCCTCAGCACCATCAGTGCCCAGTTGAAGAAACGGCATGAGCAAAGCAAGAAAACCGGCTAACAAGCCGGCGGCGGGCAAGGCCGCCAGGAAAGGGCCGCGCGGGGCAAGAGTGGCGCGCGTCGAGAGGAGCGACCTTCGCTCCGATCCGGCGCCCGCGGCCTCCGCGCCTCAGCTCGTGCACTCCCGTCCTCCGCAGCCCACGGCCCGGCCGGGCCGGGAGGGGCGCTACGTTTACGGCATCGTCGGGGACCGCGAACCGCCCGATTTCGGCGGAATCGGCATCGGCGCCGCCAGTGAGCTGGTGTACACCGTCACCCACGGCGACATCTCCGCCATCGTCAGCAAGACGCCGGTCTTCATCTTCGATCCCACCCGCGAGAACGCGCTCGCCCACCAGCACGTCATCGAGACCGTGATGAAGGCCAGCACCATCATCCCTATGAGCTTCGGCGCCGTCTTCCGCACCGACGACGACGTCCGCAAGCTACTCAAGTCCGTCTACGCTCCGCTGAAAGACGCGCTCAAGCAGATGGCCGGCAAGCTGGAGTTTGGCCTGAAAGTCACGTGGGACCGCGACCAGGTGATTGAAGAGCTCAAGCGGGAGGAGGAAGACATCCGCCGCCTTCAGCAGGAGATCGCCCGCAAGCACATGCAGTCAACCTACCTGGCGCGCATGCAGCTGGGACGCATGATCGACCAGGCCCTGGTGGAGCGCGCCGCCGGATACGCGCGCGAGATCTACGACGTGCTGCGCCCCGTCTGCGTCGCCTCCCGCGGCAACAGGCCCATCGGCGACAAGATGATCATGAACGCCGCCTTCCTGATCGAGCGCGAGAAGGAAGCGGACTTCGACGCCGCCGTCAACCGCATCGCCCGGAGATTCGGCGGGCGCCTCCACTTCAAGTACACGGGACCCTGGCCGCCGTATAACTTCGTGAACATCCGCCTCAAGCTGGAGCGCGGCACGGCTAGCTAAGACGGTTGACGAGCGCCGCCAGAAGAAGATGGGTGCATTGCGATTCGTCATTTGCGATCTGGACGGCGCTTACAAATCGCCGATCACCAATCACAAATCGCGAATCCCTCAGCCCTCGCCGTAGAACAGGTCGAAGAACGCCTCTACGCTCTGGTTCAACTGCTTGACGATCTCCTCTTTGCTGCCTTCCATCATGTGCATGGTGACGCGGACTTCGCGTCCGTTCTTCAGTTTCACCGTGGCATCACCCAGTTCGCTCAATTCGTCGAGGGGCAGCAGCCGCATGCCATACACCAGCGCCAGATTTGCCATAGCCGGCGATTGTACGCGCGCCGCGCACAAGCTGACGACCGACGACCGACGACTGCTGTTAAAATGCCCCCGTGCTCCGGACAATCCTGGTCGGCTCCTTCCTCCTCTCGCTCGTGGGACCTCTGGCCCCGCAGGAGGCGCCTCCATCGACCATCAAGAAAGACGGCATGCAGGTGCAGGTCAACGTGATGAACGTCTGCAATCCGTCCGACGACGAGCAGAAGGGCATCGCTGCTGCCTTGCAGCGGCTTCCGTTGAAACCTCGGTTTGCGCCCGACTTCGAGGTGGCGCGCGGCCGCACCACTTTTCCCGATGCCCCCATCTCCACCTGGGCGCGCATCCGCAGAGAATTCCAGCCCGACTTCCCCTTCGCCAGCGTGCAGTATTCGGTGAGCCTGGACGAGAAGGCGCTGATCGAGACCCTGGTATTCCGCGTCCGCGACGCCAAGGACCTGCTGAGCGTGACCCTGGAAGACCGAATGTCGACGGTCACCGCTCCGGCGGCGGCCTTGGCCACCGACACCCCTGCCAGCCGGGTCAAGATCGAGCGCTTCGGCAGGAACTCGCTCGGGCTCGCGCGCTGTGAGCAGGCCGACCAGGCCGCCTACCAGCCGCTGTTCGACACCGCCAGCAAGGTGCTGGCCCAGTACCGCTCGTTGCTCGGGGCCCGGGCCACCATCCCCGCGGAATTGGCGCGCGCCGCCGCCGGGACTAAGCCGCCGCCGCCGCGGCGTTCGATGGCGGTCCGCAAGCACGACCGCTAGCAGTCGCTGTTGAATCCAAATTTTCGGGCCCGTATCTAAACGACATGTCTGAGATCCGCAACACTGTGATCATGGGCTCCGGATGCTCGGGGCTCACCGCGGCCATCTACGCCGCCCGCGCCAACCTCAAGCCGCTCGTCCTCCAGGGACACGAGCCCGGCGGGCAGCTCTCGCTCACCACTCTGGTGGAGAATTTCCCCGGCTTCCCCGACGGCATCCAGGGTCCCGAGCTCATCGAGAACATGAAGAAGCAGGCCGAGCGCTTCGGCGCCGAGGTCCGCCCCGGACACGTGCAGAAGGCCGACCTGAGCAAGCGTCCCTTCACCCTGGTGCTCAGCCAGACCGAGACCATTCAGACCCGCACCCTGATCATCGCCAGCGGCGCCTCGGCGCGCTGGCTGGGACTGCCCAACGAGCAGGCGCTCATCGGGCACGGCGTCTCCTCCTGCGCCACCTGCGACGGCTTCTTCTTTATGGGCAAGGAGATCGCGGTCATCGGCGGCGGCGACTCCGCCATGGAGGAAGCCCTCTTCCTCACCCGCTTCGCCTCCAAAGTCACCCTCATCCACCGCCGCGACCAGTTCCGCGCCTCCAAGATCATGCTCGAGCGCGCCAAGGCCCACCCCAAGATCGAAATGCTCGTCGATACCGTGGTGGACGATGTCTATGACGCCACAAGAAAAGAAGTCACTGGCCTCCGGCTGCGCAACGTGAAGAGCGGCGAGCAGTGGGATTTCTCCACCAGCGCCATGTTCCTGGGCATCGGGCACGTCCCCAACGCCAGCATGTTCAAGGGACAACTCGACACCGACGCCGATGGCTACCTGAAGACCACCGACTACGTCCTGACCCGCGTGCCCGGCGCCTTCGCCTCGGGCGACGTGCAGGACCGCCGCTACCGCCAGGCCGTCACCGCCGCCGGCACCGGCTGCATGGCGGCGATCGAAGCGGAGAAGTTCCTGGAAAAAGAAGGAAGGTAAACAGCACACACTTCGGCGGCGTCATCCTGAGGGCCTTCAGGCCCGAAGGACCTCGCGTGCAGCGTTACGACTGTTGGAAGTGCACGCGAGATGCTTCGCGACTGAGCCGCTCAGCATGACGCCTGTTATTTTCTTGGCGCACGCGTGATCTGCGCCCCCCTCTGCGGTGACCCGCGTCATAGCCGGCTCTCGCCCCGAATGTGATACAAAAGAGAGTTTGCTTCATCCATCGGGAGCTTCATGCTCAGGGCACTCTTCATCTGGTTATCCGAGAGCCGTTCCTTGCGCGGTTTCGCCGAGCGCTCTTCCGTCGGCCAAAGGATGTCGCAACGCTTCGTCGCCGGCACTCAGCTCGAGGACGCCCTGCGCGCCACCCAGACAGTGAACCAGTGGGGGGCCAGCGTCAGCATCGACAACCTGGGCGAGAACGTCACCAACATCGAGGAGGCGCGCAGCAGCGCCGCCCTCTATCACCAGTTGCTCGACCTCATCGCCGAGCGCCAGCTCAACGCCAACGTCAGCGTCAAGCTCACCCACATGGGCCTCGACGTGGACGAGAAGTTCGCCTACGACAACGTCACCGCGCTGGTGCAGCACGCCGCCCGGCTCAAAAGCTTCGTCCGCGTGGACATGGAGGGCTCGCCCTACACTCAGCGCACCCTGGACTTCGTGCACCGCCTGCACCGCGATCCCGCCAACGGCGACGCGGTGGGCGCCGTCATCCAGTCCTACATGCGGCGCAGCGAAGCCGATGTGGAGAAGCTTCTCTCCGAGCGCATCCGCCTCCGCCTCTGCAAGGGCGCCTACAAGGAGCCTCCGGACATCGCCTTCCAGAAAAAATCAGAGGTGGACGCCAGCTATGTCCGGCTCATGAAGACGCTGCTGAAAAGCGGCGTCTATCACGGTATCGCCACCCACGACGAGAGCATCATCCGCCAGACCGTGGCCTTCGCCCGCGCCGAGAGGATCCCCCCTGACGCCTTCGAGTTCCAGATGCTGCACGGCATCCGCCGCGACCTGCAGCAGGGCCTGGTTCGGGACGGCTGGCGCACGCGCGTCTATATCCCCTTCGGCGCCGAGTGGTATCCCTACCTGATGCGCCGCCTCGCCGAGCGCCCCGCCAACGTCCTGTTCATCGCCAAGAACATCCTGCGCGGCTGAGCCGAGGTTCCGCAGGAACCGAGCCGTGGTGCTCCCTGTCTCTGTGGTTGTCTCTTCTAGCAACTAGCGACCAGCGACCGGCGGATTTTCTCCGTGCGCTCGGTGTCTCTGTGGTTGGTTTTCCTAGCGACTGGCGACTGGCGACTTATTTCGGCTGCGCCGGCGGCCCCGGCGGCGGGTTTTCCGGCGCGCCCTTGGGTGGCAGGATGTCGAGCTTCACGATCTGCCGCATCAGGTCGCGCTCATTGTCCGTGTAGGCGCTGCGGAACTCCGGGGAATCGAGCAACGTCCCCCGCTGCTCGGCGGGAGCGTCCGCCAGTTGCCGCATGCCTTTGCGGAACGGTTGTCGCCGCTCGTCGGGCAGCTGCCGGATCTGGGTGAAGATCTGCCGCGCCTGCTGCTGCTGCTCGGGGGTGAGGTGCTCGAAGGCGTCCATGCGCGACAGCATCCGCTGCCGCTGTTGCGGAGGCAGATTGTTGAAGTGGTGCAGCCGCTCGATCAGGTGCTGTTGCTGCTCCGGCGGCAGCTTCTGGAACTCGGGGTCATCGCGCAGCTTCTGCTCCTGCTGGTCCATCGGCAGGCCCTGGTTCTTCTTCAGCCACTGGCCGATGTGTGGCCCGCGCCGCTGCCCGCCCGGCCCCATCCATCCCGGGCCCTTTCCCTGGAAGGGACGGAAGCGGCGTGGCGGTCCGGCCATCTCCTGCCAGGCCAGCGCGGGCACGGCCGTCAGTGCCGCCAGCAACAGCCCGCCGATGATCTTCAGCCTCTGCAACTCCCGCTCCTACTGCTCCACCTGCTGGGCGTCATGGTTCGGCAGATCGTCCAGCAAGTCGAAATTGGCGTACAGGTCTTCGTTCTTGTCGAGCGACTCCAGGTCGGCGACCGCGGAGGTGCTGTGGACCGTCGCCATCTGGGCGGCAGGCCGCCCGTTCGGCGTCGCCCGGAACAGCGCTACTCCCGCCACCAGCAAGGCGGCGAATCCGGCTGCCAGGGCCGGACGGCGCAGCCAGGCGAACAGGCCCGCCGGCTTCTGCCGCTCCTCCCGCAGGTAGGCGTGCAGCCGTTGATCGAAATACGGCGAAGGCTCGGGCGCCGTCCACTCCTCCAGCAGCGCCATGGTTGCCCGCAGCGACTCGACTTCCTGCGCGCACTTGCTGCACGAGGCTACGTGCTCGCTGGCCGGGGTGCTCTTGCCCTCCGCCTGTTCGAGCAGATATTCATGTGCCGTTTTGCAATCCATAACTTCTACTCCTGCCCCCGGATCAAATAAAGCCCTTCAGTTTCTCCCGCAGCGTTTCGTAGGCGCGGAACAGCAGCGACTTGGTGGCCGACTCGCTCAGCTTCAGCACCGCGCCGATCTGTTTGTAATCCAGCCCCTGGTACTTGTGCATCAGCACCGCCACCCGCTGCCGCTCGGGCAAGGCCTCCACTTCTTTGCGGATGGCCGCCAGACGCTCCCGCCGCAGCATCTGCTGCTCCGCAGTCGCCCGGCCGTCGGCCACGTCGATCTTCAGCCCGGTCTCCTGGTCCGGCTCGTCCAGGCTGGCGGTGTGGCGCTCCGCCTTGGTGTCGCGCGCGTGGTTGATGGCCAGGTTGCTGGCGATCCGGTACAGCCAGGTGGTGAATTTGGCCTCCGCCGAGTATGACGCCCGCGAGCGATAGACCCGGAGGAAGACTTCCTGCGCCAGTTCCTCCGCCGTCGCCTGGTTCCTGGCCATGCGGAACATGAAGTGCACCATCGGCCGCCGGAACTTGGCCACCAGGTGGTCGAAGGCGGCGTCGTCCCCCGCGCGCACGCGCAGCATCACCTCCGCGTCGCTCATCTGCTGGAACGGCGCGGGGGGAGCCGGCAGGCTTTCCGCGCTCGGCGGCAGCCCGCCTACAGCCCGATCCAGGGCCACGCTGCTCACATGGGATGGAACCCGCTTGTTCTCAGAAAGTTGCGCTCGGCCGGGGTGGTCCGGCCAGGCGCCAGAGGCGGGTTTTTCGCCGGAACTCATGCTTCCAGGATGCGACCGAAAGCCAAGAATGAGGATGGTGGGCGCTGTAGGATTCGAACCTACGACTTCCACCGTGTGAAGATGGCACTCTACCGCTGAGTTAAGCGCCCAGCCTGCGGCGCCTTGATTCTAACAAAGAATGCGGAACTACTGCAGCGCCGCCTGGGTCACTTGACGGCACAATACGAAGGGGTTGCAGCGCCGGTCGGACACACCGGCGCCGCGGAGGTCGTGGTCGTCGCCTGGTTGGCGAAATAGATGTTGGAAGCGGCGGCGCTGGAAGAAACGTTGTCGACCACCACGCCGCTGGTGCCGCCCGCCTCCGAGGCCAGCGCGGTGTTTGCAGCCGGTATCGTGCTGACAGCGCTGCCATTGAAGACGTTGTAGCTGAACATGCAGCCCTCGGCCGCGCCGGCGTTGGCGCAGCCGTTCTTGGGGACGGACACCTGGCCGAAGAACAACCAATCGGCGGTACCGTTCTGGAGGATGGTCATTGAGGAAGGCTC
>DATKKJ010000048.1 GCA_035543055.1 Terriglobales bacterium
GCGGGTCTTCCTTTGTGCCCTTCGTGTTTACCCTTGTGTCCTTTGTGGTGAGCTTTTCAATTACCCAATTACCCGATTCCCCAATTACCCGATCAACAAGAAAAGCCTCCGCCGCAGCGGAGGCTCTGTTCCGTAGGCAGGCCGACCTCGGCCGGCCAGAAAACTATTTCACCTTCACGATGATTATGGCCAGCGTGTAGAGTGCCAGCGACTCAATCAGCACGAGGCTCAGGATCAGCGCGAATTGGATCCCCGGACGGGCAGCAGGATTGCGGGCCATCCCTTCTGCAGCAGCAGAAGCAGCCCGAGCCTGTGCCAGTCCGCAGACCGCCGAAGCGATGGACATGGCGAAGCCGGAAGTGATCGCCACCCAGTTCGGGCCCGCCGCGGCGGCGTGCTCCCCCTGGGCGTACACGGGCATGGCGAAGCACAGCGCCGCCATGACCAGGAAGACATACATCATCGTTTTGCGCATCGGTGTTGCTCCTTCTATGAATCGCCGCCAGTGGGTGGTTGACGTCATCCTCGTGCAGACGCCCTCACGCTGTACGGCCTTACGGTAGAGACGCCCGTCAGGGCGTCTCCCAAACTCAGTGCTCTTCCGCCACCGCTCCCGACAAATACACCGTTGTCAGCAGCACAAAGATATATGCCTGCAGGAATGAAACGAATATGTGCAGTCCCAGGAAAATGATCGGGATCCCGATCGGCACCAGCGAGATGAACACCAGCGTCACCAGGTCCCCGGCGAACATATTGGCCGTAAGACGGATGGTGAGCGACAGCACTCGCGCCGAATGGCTGACCAGCTCGATGGGGATCATCAGAGGCGCCAGCGCCGGCAGCGGCCCGGCAAAATGCATCGCGTAGTGCAGCGGTCCCTGCTTCTTGATCCCCTGCCAGTGGTAGTACCCGAAGGAACACAGAGCGCAACCCAGCGGCACCGACGGGTTGGCCGTCGGTGTCTCGAATCCCGGGATCAGCCCCAGCAGGTTGCAGCCCAGCACGAACAGTCCCAGGGTCACCAGGAAGGGAGTGTACGGTTCGCTGTGGTGCCCGATGATCTCGTTGCTCTGGTCCTGGACGAAACCGTTGAAGCCCTCGAGGATGTGCTGCATCCCGCCCGGGCTCTCCACCGACAACCGCGACCGGATCAGCACAAAGAAGGCCAGCAGCAGCAGCGCCACCAGGATCTCCATGGCCACGAAGTTGGTGATAGGGGTTTCCGGATGCTCCGCGTGGATGCCCAATGCGTTCAGGATGGAGAGCGCGACCCCACCGAAGATCTTGTTCAAGAGTGCTGTGAAAGGAAGCTGTTCCATGTCAACGCCCAGCTACACTCCCCGCCGAAGTGCCACATAGACCTCGTACACTGCCTCGATCATGATCGCCGCAACCGGGAGGAACAGGCCCGCCAAGAGCCCGTAAAGACTGGCCAAAGAAACTCTGAATATAACATACGCAACCGCTGCAACCAACAGATAACGAAGGAGAAAGCGCAACACCACCCCGGCGCTGCCCGCCTTCTTGCTGCTCCCGGTAGCGCGGTCGGCGAACGCGCTCACCACCCGCTTCAGCCAGTGGAAGTTCAGCATCCCGATGGCGCATCCCACCGCGAATCCCGCCGCGATCGCCGCCCCGAAGCGGACCAGCGCCACCACACTGAGCGCCACCGCCACCGCCACCATCACCCGCACGATGCGGCCGTACGCCCCGGCGTAGAACTGCTCGGATTCTTGCGAAATGGTCTCGTCCGCCACAGTACCAAGTACCAGGTACCAAGTACCAAGTGATCCACCGCGGTCTTTGGCTTGGTACTTGGTACTGGGTACTTGGTACTCTAACCTTTCTTCTCCTCCGCCAGCACCGTCCTGATCAACTGCACAAACCCCGCCGCAATCCCCAAGATCAGCCCCAGCAGATATAGCCAAGTCGTATGCAGCCACCTATCCAGCCCTGCCCCGACCAGCCATCCCACGAAGGTGCATGCCGGCAGTAGCACTCCCAGCTCAATGAACCGGCTCACCTGCAGCCACGTCTTGCGGTCCCCTATCATCAGCTCCCGATTCTATCCGCCCTAAACGCCAAAAGGATCACGCCTTCCTTCGTGATCCTTCCTTCGTGTCCTTCGTGGTGAAGGTTTTGTTTTTCAATTACCCAATTACCCGATTCCCCAATTACCCAATTACTTGACGATTTGCGCCACCGACGGCGCTACCCGCGTGATCCCGATGCCCCAGTTGGTCAGCCGGATGAACACTTCGGGGAACAATCCGATCCCGATGGTCGCCGCTGCGGTTATCGCCAGGGCTACGCCCATTCCCGGCGAGATGTGCACCGGTTCGGCGTCCACCGCCGGGCGCATCAGCATGGCGTTGGCGACCCGCAGGTAGTAGTACATCGCGACCGCCACGTACAGCACCGCGATCGAGGCCAGCCCGTAATGCCCGGTCTCGATCAGCGACAGGAAGATGAAGTACTTCCCGTAGAACCCGGCGAATGGCGGGATACCGGCCAGCGAGAGCAGGAATACGAACATCAGCATCGCCTCCGCCGGCGCCTTGAAGTAGAGCCCGGAGATGTCGTCGATCTCGTCGCCGATGATCTCCCGCCGCCGCAGCGAGGTCAGCACCGCGAACGCCCCCAGGTTCATGAAGGTGTACACCATCAGGTAGAACAGGATGCCTTTGATGCCGGTACCGCTCGGGCTGTACTTGTCGCCCGCGATCAGGCCCAGCAGCATGTAGCCCACGTGCGCGATCGAAGAATATGCGAACAGGCGCTTCAGATTGGTCTGGGTCAGCGCCCCCAGGTTGCCGCCGGTCATGGTGGCGATGGCCACGAACACCAGCAGCGGGATGTAGAGTGGCCGCACCGCCGGCAGGCCCCACAGGTAGATGCGCAGCAGCAGGGCCCAGGCCGCCGCCTTGCCCGCCACCGACATGTAGCCGGTGATCGAGGTCGGCGCGCCCTCATAGGCGTCCGGCGCCCACTGGTGGAAGGGCACGGCCGCGATCTTGAAGAACAGCCCCACCGACGTGGTCAGCAGCGCCAGGATGACCACCGGGCTGTGCGGCTCCCGCGCCAGTTCCGTGCCCAGCTTTTGCGCGATCACGTGCAGCTTGGTGCTTCCCGACAGTCCGTACAGCAGCGACAGCCCGTAGGCGAAGATGCCCGACGAGAACGCTCCCAGCAGCAGGTACTTCAGCGACGCCTCGTTCGACCGCTTGTCGCGCCGCAGGAACCCCACCAGCACGTAGGTCGAGATGGCCATCAGCTCCAGGCTGATGAACAGCATGATCAGGTCCATGCCCATGGCCATGCCCATCATGCCGATCACCGACAGCAGGATGAGGGCATAGAACTCGCCGTGGCTCTCGCCCTCGATCTCCAGGTAGCGCACTGACATCAGGACGGTGATCGCCGCCCCCGCCAGGAACAGGTAGCAGAAGTAGATGGCGAAGGAATCCATGCGCACCGCGCCGCCGAACCCATGCCAGAACGGGGCCAGCGACATGCCCTCCGACGCCAGCGCGTCGTACGGCAGGTGGATGTTCTTGATCAAGGCCACCGCCGCGAATCCGATCCCCATCAGGGCGGTGACCGCGTTCAGCCGCTTCCACTCTTCCGGCAGCATCAGATCGATGAGCAGAATACCCAGCGCGAACACCGTCAGCATCACGATCGGCAACGCCAGCACGTAATCCATTCTCGTGAAATAGTTGGCGATGATCTGCGGCATGCTATTTCCTCTGCCCCGCGGCGCCCGGCGTCACCGCCGCCTTGGCCTGCTCCGCCTTGGCCGGCTCGGCCGCGGCCGCATGCTCCTGGTGTGGCGCGCCCGCCTCCTTCGGCGCCTCCGGCTGCGGCTTCGGCAGCTCGCGATGCAGCTGGTTGTACACGATGTTGTTCACCGGCGTTTCCAGGATCTGGAAGAACGGCTTGGGGAACAGCCCGATCCAGAACGCCAGGATGATCAGCGGCACGAACGTAACTACTTCGCGCGGCGTCAGGTCGTTGAGCTTCTCGTTCTTCGGATTGTTGATCGGCCCGAAGAATACCCGCTGGTAGAGCCAGAGCAGGTAGGCCGCGCCCAGGATGACGCCCAGCACCGCCCACGCCGCCCACACTCGCCCGCTGTAGCCGGCGATCATCGGCTCCATGAAGGTGCCCTGCAGGATGGTGAACTCTCCGATGAACCCGTTCAGCAGCGGCAGCCCCATCGACGACAGGAACATGATCAGCGTCACCGTGGCGTACACTGGCATGCGGTTGCTCACCCCGCCGTACTCCGCGATCTCGCGCGTGTGCCGCCGCTCGTACAGGATGCCGACGATCAAGAACAGCGCTCCCGTCGAGATCCCGTGGTTGATCTGCTGCAGCACAGACCCGCTCAGTCCCAGGGGGTTCAGCGCGAAGATGCCCAGGGTGCAGAACCCCAGGTGGCTCACCGACGAATACGCCACCAGCTTCTTCATGTCCTTCTGCATCAGCGACACCAGCGCGCCGTACACGATGCCGATCACCGACAGCACCATCATCCACAGTCGCATCGAGTCGCTCATCGCCACCTTGGGGAACAGCGGCAGCGAGAACCGCACCAACCCGTACGTTCCCATCTTCAGCAGGACGCCCGCCAGGATCACCGAGCCCGCGGTCGGCGCCTCCACGTGCGCGTCCGGCAGCCACGTATGGAAGGGGAACATGGGCACCTTGATGGCGAACCCGATGAAGAACGCCAGGAACAGCAGCGTCGCCGCCGTCCCCGTAATATCCGGCGCCGTCTTGTACAACTCCGTCACGCTGAAGGTGTACACCCCGGTCTTGGCGTGGTGGTTGAAGTACAGGAACAGGATGCCCAGCAGCATCAGCACCGAGCCCAGCAACGTGTACAAAAAGAACTTGATCGCCGCGTAGAGCTTGCGCGGCCCGCCCCAGATGCCGATCAGCAGGTACATCGGCACCAGCATGGCTTCCCAGAAGACGAAGAACAGGAAGAAGTCCAGCGACATGAAGACGCCGAGCATGCCGGCCTGCAGCACCAGGAACCAGACGTAGTATTCCTTCACCCGCTCCTCGATCGCCGTCCACGACGACAGGATCGAGACCCACCCCAGCAGCGTGGTCAGCATAATCAGCAGGAAGCTGATGCCGTCGATGCCCAGGCTGTATTCGGCGCCGATGGAGGGGATCCACGTCGCCCGCTCCAAGAACTGGAAGCCCGGCTGGCCTTTCACCGCCCAGAACCACGGCACCAGCGGCAGTGAGACCACCAGTCCCGCCAGCGCGAACAGGTTCGCCACCCAGCGGATGGCGTTCTTATTGTCCTTCGGCACGAACAGCAACACGATGGCGCCGACCAGCGGCGTGAACAGAATGATCGAGAGTATGTGGTTGTACATGATTTCAGTTCACCAATTCCTGCGTCTTGTACCGCCGGCGTCCTGCCGGCTGTCGCGCGGGCGTCCACGCCCGCGCAAAATCACTTCACCAGGTAATACACTGCGAATCCCAAGAGTCCCGCCACCATCACCAGCGCATACCACTGCACCAAGCCCCACTGCACCACCCGCATCACCAGCCCGCCGAAGTAGGTGATCCCCGGCACCGTGTGTACCCCGATCCCGTCCACGATCCACTTGTCGAACCAGATGGAGACCGCCGATGTGAAGCGCGTCAGCCACCCCGCCCCGTTGACCCCGCCGTCCACGAAGTTGGCGTCGAATTTCCACGCCGCTTCGCCCAGGCCCATGGCCCCCAGCCGCACCGGCCCCAGCGGCCGCCTGCCGGTGAAGGCGTAGTCGTAGGCCTCGTCCACGTACCACTTGTTGAAGAGCACGTTATAGACCGGTGGTGCGATTGCGTCGATGGGCTCGCGGTAGTCCTTCCCCGCGCTCGCATAGGAACGCTTGGCCAGCCCCCACCCGGCAAACGCCGCGCCCACCGAGAGCAGCATCAGCAGGTACTCGGTGTTCTCGTGCTTGGGCGCTTCTGCGGGAGCCGCCGCGTGCCCTTCCCCTGCCGCCGCCTCGCGCGCGAACACCGGCTCCAGGTATTTCTCGAACCGGTTGGAGCCGCCCAGCGCCGGTGACACTCCCAGGAACCCGGCCAGCACCGACCCGATGGCCAGCACCACCAGCGGCCCGGTCATGCTCCTGGGCGACTCGTGGATGTGGTGTTCCACCTCGTGGTCCACCCGCGACGGGCTCCAGAACGTCAGGTAGATCAGCCGGAACATGTAGAACGAGGTCATCACCGCAGTCGCGAACCCGATGTACCACAGCACGCGGAACGCCCCTTCGTGCGCCGACCACGCCTGCCACAAGATCTCGTCCTTCGAGAAGAAGCCGGCCAGCGGTGGGATCCCGGCGATGGCCAGCGTCCCCACCAGCATCGTCCGGAAGGTGGTTGGGATCTTCTCCGCCATTGCCCCCATCTTCTGCATGTTCTGCTCGCCGGAGAGCGCATGGATCACCGAGCCCGAGCCCAGGAACAGCAGCGCCTTGAAGAAGGCGTGGGTGAACACGTGGAACACGCCGGCCGCGAACGCCCCCACCCCCAGCGCCAGGAACATGTATCCCAGCTGCGAGACCGTGGAGTAGGCCAGCACCCGCTTGATGTCGTTCTGCACCAGCCCGATCGAGGCCGCAAAGATGGCCGTCACCGCCCCGATGATGGCCACCGTCTTCATCGCCTCCGGGGCCAGCATGAACAGCGCGTTGGAGCGCGCCACCATGTACACGCCTGCGGTCACCATGGTCGCCGCGTGGATCAGCGCCGACACCGGGGTCGGGCCTTCCATCGCATCCGGCAGCCAGACGTACAGCGGCACCTGCGCCGACTTGCCGCACGCCCCCACGAACAGCAGCAGGCAGGCCGCGGTGATGATCGGGTCGCCGACCTGGAAGTGTCCGCTGTGCGCCAGCTCGTTGATCGCCGTGTACTTCACCGAACCCAGGTACCAGGCGATGGTGAACATGCCCAGGAGGAACCCGGCGTCACCCACCCGGTTGACGATGAACGCCTTGTTGGCGGCCGTCGAAGCCGAATGTCTCAGGAAATAGAAACCGATCAGCAGGTAGGAGCACAGGCCCACGCCCTCCCAGCCCACGAACATCATGGCGTAGTTGTTCCCCAGCACCAGGGTCAGCATGGCGAACATGAACAGGTTCAAGTAGCCGAAGAACCGGTAGTAGCCGCCTTCGTGGCCCATGTAGCCGATGCTGTAGATGTGGATCAGCATGCCCACGCCGGTCACGAACAGCAGCCAGATGGCCGACAGCGGGTCGAGCAGGAACCCGGCCTCCGCCTTGAAGTTGGCGAAGCGCCCGTCGCGCGTGGCGTAGCCCAGTTGGCCGTCGTCCGTCCCCAGCCAGGTGTACATCACTTTTTCGAAGGGCTTGCCGTGGTTGGCCGCCGAGTAATCGGTCAGCTGCCACACCGCGCCCACCGCCATCAGGAAGGCCAGCACTACCACGCCCACGCAGATGACGCTCACCGCCCGTTTGGGCAGCCGCCGCCCGAAGAAGAACATCATCGCCGCCCCGAACGCCGGCAGCAGCGGTATGATCCAAATCTGCTCTAAGAAGAACATGCTCTTGGCTCTTGGCTTTCCTTCGTGCCCTTCGTGCCCCTTGTAGTGAGGTCTTTCCTAACTACTAACTACCAGCTACTAGCTACCATTTCAGCAAGTCCACCTCGTCCGCATTGATCGTCTCTTTGTTCCGGAAGAACGCGATCAGGATGCCCAGTCCCACGGCCGCCTCCGCCGCTGCGTCGGTGATCACGAAGATGGAGAACACCTGTCCTTGCAGGTTGTACAGCCGCGAGAACGCCAGCAGGTTCAGGTTCACTGCGTTCAGGATCAGCTCGATGGACATCAGGATGATGACCACGTTGCGCCGCGTCACCACCCCGATGGTGCCGATGATGAACAGCGCCGCCGCCACTACCAGGTAATGTAAAGTCGTGATCTCCATCTGACGTCTTCCTTCGTGTCCTTCGTGCCTACCTTCGTGTCCTTCGTGGTGAATTCCTTGCTTCTCAATTACCCAATTACCCGATTACTCAATTCCCCAATCCCTCTAGATCCTCTTCTTCGCCATCACCACCGCACCCACGATCGCCACCAGCAGCAGCAGCGACGCGATCTCGAACGGCAGCAGGTAATTGCGGTACAACATCACCCCGATGTCCTGGGTATTGCTGCGTTCCGACAGCTCCACCACCCTTGTCGGGAACATCGAGCTTCCCTTCAAATACGCCGACACGAACAGCGCGCCCAGCGCCAGCGTGGCCGCGATCCCCACCAGCCACTGCTTGTTGAACTGCTCCTCTACCAGCGTGCGGTCGATGTTCACCAGCATGATCACGAACAGGAACAGCACCATGATCCCGCCCACGTAGAGGATGATCTGCACGCCGGCCACGAACGGGGCGTAGAGCATCAGGTACAGCCCGGCCAGCGACAGCAGGGTGACGATCAGCGCGATCGCCGAGTGCACCGGGTTGCGGCGCAGGATCACCGCCAGCGCGCTCAGCACCGCGAGCCCCGACAGGAAGTAGAAGAAGAATGGGGTGGCGACTGGGTTCATTTCACGTACACCGTCGGTTGCAATCCGCGCTCCAGTTGCTCGCGGTCGAGCACCAGGCCTTCGCGGCTGTAGAGCGCCAGTTCGAAGTCCTGGGTCAGCTCGATGGCGTCGGTCGAGCAGGCGTCCTCGCACAGCCCGCAGAACATGCAGCGGCTCAGGTCCACCGTGTAGCCGACCATCTTCTTGCGCTTGGTTATCGGGTCGCGCTCGCTGGTCACCTTGATCAGCTTCTCCGGGCAGGCCAGTGCGCACAGGTCGCAGGCGATGCACAGCGTCTCCCCCGTCTCCGGGTTCACGTTCAGCCGGTGCAGCCCCCGGTAGCGCTCCGCCACCTTCGGCCGCTCCATCGGATACTGCTCGGTATAGATCTCTTTCGGATGCTGGTAGCGGAACGTCACCGACAGCCCCTTGATCAGGTCCACCAGCAATAGCCGCCGGAAGAATTGCGAGACGCTCATGACAACCTCAGCCCCGCCAGGGCGGTAAGAATAAGGACGGCGATCCCCGTCGGGATCATGAACTTCCATCCCAGCTTCATCAGCTGGTCGAAGCGGTACCGCGGGAACGTCCCCCGGTACCAGATGTAGAGGTACATGAAGGCCGACACCTTCAGCACGAACCAGTAGATGTCCTGGACCCGAGCCCGCACCGGCGGCGCCAGCAGGATCAGCCCGATCAGCCCCAGCACCGCTCCGAAACCTCCCAGCCCCAGCTTTTGGATCTTGAACGCCGGATGCGTGGGCATGCGCAGGAAGGTGCGGAACGTCATCCCCGCCAGGAAGAAGAAGGTCAGCGCCGGCACGAACGAGAATGCCATGTCCCAGGCCGGCCCGCTCAGCCAGTGCGGGAACGGCCGCATCCACCCTCCCAGCCACAGGGCCACCGCGATGGACGAGACGGCGAGCATCGCCGCGTACTCCGCAAGGAAGAACAGCGACCAGCGGAAGCCTGAGTACTCGGTGTGGAAGCCCGCGGTCAGCTCCGATTCCGCTTCCGGCAGGTCGAAGGGCGCCCGGTTGGTCTCCGCCACCATGGCCACGGCGAAGATGAAGAACGCGATCAGTCCCAGGGGGAAGAACTTGAAGACGAACCAGGTCTGCTGCGCCTCCTGTGCCCGCACGATGCCGATCATGCTCAACGTGCCGGTGCCGGTGCTCAGCGACGTCATCAGGATGGCCGACACCACCGCCATGCCCATCGCGATCTCGTAGGAGACCATCTGCGCGCTGGAGCGCAGCGAGCCCAGCAGCGGGTAGTGCGAGTTCGACGCCCAGCCCGCCATGATGACCGCCAGCGTCCCCATCGACGCCACCCCCAGCATGAACAGCAGCCCGATGTTCATGTCGGTGACCGCATGGGTCGGGCCGAAGGGGATCACGATGTAGGTGGTGAAGGCGGCGATGACGATCACCACCGGCGCCAGCCAGAACACCACCTTGTCGGCCTGGTCCGGGATGATGTCTTCCTTGATCAGCAGCTTGATGGCGTCGGCGATGGGTTGCAGCAGCCCGTGCGGGCCCACCCGCATCGGCCCCAGCCGCACCTGCATGTGCGCCAGGATCTTCCGTTCCAGCCAGTTCATCGCGATCACCGCCAGCGACACCCCGGCGAAGATGATCAGGATATAGACCAGCGCCCAGAAGGCATTCCCCGCCTCCCCCGGCGTCGTGTTCTGCGACAAGTATCCAGTTATGTATTCCAGCATCTCTTATCCGCGATTGGGTAATTGAGTAATTGCGTAATCGGGTAATTGCTTCTTCCGGCTCTTGGCAGTGCGCTCTGCTGCGGTAAATATCGCCGTCAGTTCCCTGGCCTCTTTCAGCAACGGCTCGAGTTTTTCTGCTTGGAATACCCCGGATCCCACCAGCATTTCCAGCCAGAACACGGCCTCGTCCGCCTCTTCGACCACGACGCCGATGCGAGAGATGAATTCCTTCTTAGAACGAGCCCGGCAAACTGCACGATAATTCGCGGCAACCGAGGTACCGCAACGCAGTAGCTGCTTTCCCATGACCTCCGCATCGGAAGACCGCGGTAAAGACCGGAACAATCGCACGACTCGCAGCGCGAATCGTTTGGTCCTGTCTCTCAATTCTTCCGGTTTACTCATTTCCTCGCTTCACCCGACTCAGGCTCTCAATTACCCAATTACCCAATTACCCGATTACTCAATTACCCAATCTCTATCGATCAACCTCACCCAAGACGATATCCAGCGTCCCGATCACCGCCACCACGTCCGCCACCAGCGCTCCCTTCACCATCTTGTCCAGCGCCTGCAGGTTGACGAATGACGGCGGCCGCACCCGCACCCGGTAGGGCTGCGTGGAGCCGTCGCTCACGATGAAGTACCCGAGCTCGCCCTTGGGCGCCTCGATCGAGTGGTAGATCTCGCCCACCGGCGGCTTGATCACCTTGGGCACCTTTCCCATGATCGGCCCCTCCGGGATGGAGTTCACCGCCTGCTCCAGGATGCGCAGCGACTGCCGCATCTCCGCGATGCGCACGATGTACCGGTCGTAGGTGTCGCCGTTCTGCCCGGTCGGGATCTCGAACTCGAAGTTCTTGTAGGCCGCGTACGGCTGCGCCTTGCGGAGGTCCCACTTCACCCCGCTGGCCCGCAGCACCGGCCCGGTCACGCCCAGCGCGATGCAGTCTTCCGCCTTCAGAATGCCGACGCCCTTGGTGCGCTCCAGCCAGATGCGGTTGGTGGTCAGGAGGGTCTCGTACTCGTCCACCTTGGGGACCACGAACTTGATGAAGTTCTTGACCTCGTCTTCGAACCCGTCATAGGTCTCGTACAGGCAGCCCCCGATGCGGAAGGCGTGCGTGGTCAGCCGTGCCCCGCAGTACTTCTCGAAGATCTTCAGGATCTCTTCCCGGTCGCGGAAGGTGTAGAACAGCGGGGTGATGGCCCCGATGTCGAGCGCGTGCGTGCCCAGCCACAGCTGGTGGCTGGCGATCCGGTTCAGCTCCGTCAGGATGGTCCGCACCCAGGCGGCGCGCGGCGGCGCCTCCACGTTCAGCAGCTTCTCCACCGCCTCGCAGTACCCCAGCCCGTTCGATACCGCCGCCACGTAGTCCATCCGGTCCACGTAGGGGTTGAACATCGCGTAGGTGCGGTTCTCGGCGATCTTCTCCACCCCGCGGTGCAGATAGCCGATCACGCACTCCGTGCCCAGGACTTTTTCCCCGTCGAGCTTCAGGATGACGCGCAGCACGCCGTGCGTGGACGGGTGCTGCGGCCCCATGTTGATGATGAGCTCGCTGGCGTCGAGTATCGTCTGCTCCGGCGCCGGACGCTTCTCCAGCTGCTCCAGCGCCAGCGGGTTCTGTTCGCTCTTTAAGATGTCTGCCATTCAATTACCCAATTCCCCGATCCCCCAATTCCCCGACTCTTCCTTTGTTCCCTTCGTGCTTACCTTCGTGTCCTTTGTGTTGAGTCTTTGGGTTTTTCAATTACCCAATTTACCCGATTACCCAATTGCTCAATCTCCTTACTGCCCGCTCTCGATCCCCAGGTTGATCTTCACCCACTCCTGGTCCTGCTGGATGATCCCGTAGTCCTTGCGCAGCGGGTACCCTTTCCACTCGTCCGGCAGCAGGATGCGCCGCAGGTCCGGATGCCCTTCGAACCGGATCCCGAACATGTCGAAGCACTCCCGCTCCAGCCAGTTCGACGTCGGCCACAGGGGCACGGCGCTGGGCACGTCCTCGCCCTCTTTCAATTGCGTCTTCACCCGCATCCGCTCGTTCTTGGGGAAGGAGTAAAGGACATAAACGATGTCGAACTGGCTCGCCTCGCGCTTCGGGTAGTGCACCGCGGTGAGGTCCACCAGGTAGTCGAACTGCTCATCGTCCCGCAGCAGCCGCAGCACCTCGTGCAGGATCGACTTGTCCACCACCATGTAGTTCTGCCCCAGGTAGGTGCTGGCCTCCTGGATCCCCGAGCCGTACTGCTTTCTTAGCTTGGCGACCCGCTCGTGCTCCCACGGCGTGGGCGCCGGTCCCGCCGGCTTGGCTGGCGCCGCCGGCTTGGGCGGAGCCGCCCCGGCCGCGGGCGGTGCCGCCGCCGCCGCAGGCTTGGCCGCCGGGGGCGTGGCCGCGGGAGGAGTGCGTGGCTGGTCTGCCGGCGCGCCTGCGCCGGGCTGCGGAGGGGAGACTTTGTCCTTGTTTTCGTCGCTCATCGCCTTAGACCCACTCCAGCGCCCCTTTCTTCCAGATCCACACGTACCCCACCACCAGGATCGCCAGGAAGATCATCATCTCCACGAATCCGAACAACCCCAGCAGCTTGTACTGCACCGCCCACGGAAACAAAAATATGGTCTCCACATCGAAGATGACGAAGAGGATGGCGACGATGTAGAAGCGGACGGTGTAGCGCTGGCGGCTGTCGCCCACCGGGTCGACGCCGCACTCGTAGGGCATGAGCTTGGTGCGGTTGGGGTTCTCGGGGCGCACCAGCTTGGCCAGGATGAGGGTGAGCGGGATGAGCACGGCCACCACGGCGCCAAAGATGAAGATGGGAACGTAGTTCTGGGGCATCAGGCCTCGGCCAAGTCTCGGAGAGAACTGGAAATAGTAAACCGGTTCGACCTCATCTTCAATCCGCAACGTCACGAGAGTATGTGATTTAGCGCACACATCGGCTTGCCGGTGGCTACAGGGCTCCGCCCGAGAAAAAGGCTCAACACAAAGGGCACAAAGGTTGCCCGTATATAATCGCTGGCTTGCGTTTCCCCTCCGGAACGAAGAGGTAAGCCCAGGACTTGGCACTCGACCAGAAGATCTACGAACTGAGGCGGCAGAAGCTGAAGGAGATCGAAGCCCTCGGCCAGCCCGCCTATCCCTACAAGTACGAGCCGACGCACGAGATCCCCGCCATCGTCGCGCAATATAAGGACTCGACCACCGAGCAGCTCGCGGCCCAGCGGGTGGAGGTGCGGGTGGCGGGGCGGATCATGGCCATCCGCCTGATGGGCAAGGCGGGCTTCGCCCACCTGCAGCAGGGCGGGCAACGCCTCCAGATCTACGTCAAGAAAGATGACGTCGGGGAGAAGGGCTTCGCCCTGTGGAAGCTGCTCGACCTGGGCGACCACGTCGGGGTCAAGGGCTTCCTGTTCCGCACGCGGACCAATGAACTGTCAGTGCACGTGGAAGAGCTGACCTTCCTGGCCAAGGCCATGCTGCCCATGCCGGAGAAGTGGCACGGGCTCACCGATGTCGAGACCCGCTACCGCCAGCGCTACGTGGACCTGTTCATGAACCCGGAGGTGCGCGAGACCTTCGTCAAGCGCAGTGCGGTGGTGCGGGCCATCCGCAAATTCTTTGACGCCCGCGGCTACATCGAGGTGGAGACCCCGATGCTGCAGCCCATCGTGGGCGGGGCCGCGGCCCGGCCCTTCACCACCCACCACAACACCCTGGACATGGACCTGTACCTGCGCATCGCGCCCGAGCTGTACCTGAAGCGGCTGATCGCCGGGGGCATCGACCGGGTGTATGAGATCAACCGCAACTTCCGCAACGAGGGCATCTCCACCCAGCACAACCCCGAGTTCACCATGCTGGAGTTCTACCAGGCCTATGCCGACTATCACGACATGATGGACCTGACGGCAGAGCTGCTGGGCTTCGTGGCGCGCGAGGTCACCGGCGGAACGAAAGTGAAGTTCGGCGAGCATGAGATAGACTGGGGCAATTTCCAGCGGCTGTCCATGCGCGAGTCGGTGGTGAAGTACTGGCCGGCGTGGGCGGGCAGCGCACCGGCGATGGCCGACTTCCACGACCCCGCCAAGCTCAAGCCATTCGTGGAGACGCTGAACCAGGCGCGCGGGGGCGCCCCGATCTCGCCCACGGCGGCGCTGGACGGCGTCGGGCGCGAGCACACGGACTACGTCAAGTTCGAGGCCAAGGACGTGGGCAAGACCATCGTCGGGATGTTCGAGGCGGTCGCGGAAAAGAAGCTGATCCAGCCGACTATCCTCTACGACTTCCCGAAATCGGTGTCGCCGCTCTCCAAGGAGAAGCGCGGCGAGCCGGACTGGGTGGAACGCTTCGAGGTGTTCGCGGGCGGCCTGGAGATCGGCAACGCCTTCAGCGAGCTGAACGACCCCGAAGACCAACTGCGGCGCTTCGAGGACCAGGTGCGCCAGCGGCAGGCGGGTGACGAAGAGGCCATGGCGGAGATCGACCACGACTACGTGCGCGCGCTCTCCTACGGCATGCCGCCGACCGGCGGCGAAGGCATCGGCATCGACCGCCTCACCATGCTGCTGACCGACTCCAAGTCCATCCGCGACGTGATCCTGTTCCCGCTGCTGCGGAGAGAACAACTAACCACGGAGGACACGGGAGAAGCGGAGAAATCGGGTAATTGAGTAATCGGGTAATTTGAAGCAGCCGCCATGCCTGCCATCAAACATTCGATCGCGATCGATGCGCCGCCGGAGCGGATCTTTCCGCTGCTGTCTTCGGGCGAGGGGTTCGCGCAGTGGTGGGCGGAGGACATCACCGACGTCAGCCCGGATTCTGTGGAACTGGGATTCTTCAACCGGCAGACCATCTATCGCCTGCGGCGGGTCCGGGCGGCTGCGCCCACCGAGGTGGAGTGGCTGGTCAGCTCGGGCAAGGAGTGGAAAGACACCCGCATCCTCTTCCGCCTCAGCTCGACCAAAACCGGTAGCCAACTCCAGTTCTCCCACGCCGACTGGCGCAACGAGACCGATTACTTCGTCTCCTGCAACACCACCTGGGGAGAGCTAATGTTCCGGCTGAAAGCGGCCGCCGAGGGCGAATCGCCCGGTCCGCTGTTCAGTACGGAGGGGATGAGGTACTAACTCCGGCGGGAGATTGGGTGATTGAGTAATCGGGTAAATAGGAACTAGCCGGGCCAGCCGTAAGAGATCTTGGCGATATCCTCGAACCTGCCCTTGCGGATGAGCTCGCGGAACTTGCGGCGCAGCCAGCGCTGGGCGGGAGGCGCGGCCAGGCGGCTGACCCTGATTGGACGCATCATTGACATTACCGTCGCATAAGACTAGGGTGGTTGCGGAGTGAGCAGTTTCCCTCCTCTTTCAGATCTACTGAACTAAGTCAGTCCCTCTGAAGTTCTCCTGCCTTAGACCGCCGAGTTGGAGCCCGTGTCCCGAAGGCGACATGAATACTGCAAACTGCAAGTGCGGGCATGAAAAGAGAGACCACCGGCTAGCTGTTGGTGCGAAGGGGTACGGTGCATGCAAGATCTGCTTGTGTAACTGCTACGTGAAGCCTCCCGCCGCGAAAATCGTGCCCGAGCTGGAACACGTTTCGAATCTTTGAGGAGCTTGACTACCCGGACTGCCGATCGGGGCAGACGAAGCCGCCGCGCTACACGCTACCGTGAGGCAGGACGCAGCGCATCACCGCGACATAATGGCAGGCGCTGCCGACGAGCACAAACAGGTGCCACACCGCATGGTTAAAGCGGATGCGCGACCACCCGAAAAACACGATGCCCACGGTGTAGGCCAGTCCTCCGGCCAGCAGCCAGGCCAGGCCGCGTAGCGGAACGGCGCGGAAAAGCGGCCGGGCCGCGATCAACACCAGCCATCCCATGGCGATGTAGACGATCGTCGAAGCCACCACGTAACGCTCCAGGTTCACCAGCTTCCACGCTATCCCGAACAGCGCCATCGTCCAGACCAGCGCGAGCAGTGTCCAACCCCATGGTCCGTGCAGGTTCACCAGCATGAATGGCGTGTACGTGCCGGCGATGAGAAGGTAGATGGCGGAATGGTCGATGATCCTCAGGATGCGCTTTGCCGGCGGATGCTGCACCCAGTGGTAGAGAGTTGACGCGGCGTAGAGCGCGATGAGACTGCTGCCATACACGCTAATGCCGACCACGTGCCATGCGGAACCATGCATTGCGGCCAGCATGATCAGGACCGGTACGGCAATAAGCGCCAGCAGCAGCCCGATGCCGTGCGTCAGCGCATTCGCGAATTCGTCCATCGTCCCGATTGTAGTAAGAAACGGTGGCAGCGAATGTACTGATTGCGTAAATGTGATGGAACGCTCCGGGGTGGGGGGTGGTCAACTCAGTACTCAGTTGGGGACGTAATTCTCACCGCTGCGCTGAATGCGGGTTTCGGATTCGGCGATTCGACACTGTGGCTACGGAGAGCAAGTACCAAGTACCTGGTACCTAGTAGCAAGAAAGCGCCAGCGGACGGTCTATCCGCTCTTCAGCGCCGTACCGGCAGGTCGAACTTAAGCACCACGTCAGCGTGAGCTTCCACCGGCTGGCCGTCGAGGGTGGCGGGCGAATACCGCCACTGCCTGACTGCGTCCAGCGCGCTCATGTGGAAGACCGGATTGCCCCTGAGCACCTTCACGTCGCCCACGGAGCCGTCCTTGCGGATCAACACCGAGAGCGTGACCTCACCGGCCATGCGGCGGCTGAGGGCCACGGGCGGATATCGCGGCGGGACCTGCTGCACGAGCTGCGCCGCAGTAGCGTGCGACTGGTGGATCCCGGGCGCAGCCGCGTGCGGGGCGACCAGCGCCGGCAGCGGAGCAGCGGAGTTCAGGGCCAGGGTCGGAGCTTCTTCGGCAGGCGCCTCGGCCGGCGGCAACTTGGGGAGCAGCGGAGTCGGAGGCGCGATGGCCGACACCGGAGGCTCCGCGGTTGGCGGCTCGGGGTGGGTGGCAACGTCGGCCCGCGGCTTCAGTTCCGGAGCGGAGGCTATCGCGGAAACGGAAGCCTCGTGGACTTCAGGCACGCGTGCGACCACCGGCTCAGCCTGGGTCGTGGGCGGGACGGGCGGCGTCAGGATAGGCGCGGTGTACACACGAGGCGCGTCGGGGATGCGGGTCGAATACCAGCCGGCGGTCGCCAGCGCGCACATCAGGCAGAGCACCGTGAGAGTGGCGATGCGGAACAACGCCGGCCGGAAGCGCCAACGGGGGCGCGGACGCGGCAGATCGAGAGTCCGGGGAACCGGCAGCTTCACGATCCGCACCGTGGGTGGCGTGGGGCGCGGCTCCGGCGGGCGCGGGGGCGGGGCGGGCTCATCGGCCAGGGCCAGCACCTCCTCGCGCGGCTTGGCGACCGGCGGGGCGGGCGGAGGCGGCGGTACGGCCGGCTGCGGCTCCGGTTTCGCCGCTCTCTCCTGCATGGCATCGCGAGGCGAAGACGGCCAGGGCTCCGGCGAACGGGCCGGAGCATCGGCGGGGGGCGACAACGGGAGCTGCTGCACCGGGCGGCTGAGTGCATCGGCCACCGTGCGCAGGATGGCGATCTGGGTATGGGTGAAAGCATTGGGGGCAGCGGAGAAACCGGCGAGGACGGCGAGGACCTCCTGTCCGGCGCGCACCGGGACCGCAAGGATCGACTTGGGGCGCAGGCGCGAGTAAGCGACGTTCTCGACGCGCAGGTCGGAATCGGCGTCTTCGCAGCTGTGCGGCTTCTTCTGGGTGACGCAGAGGCCGAGGAAGCTGTGGTCCACTTCCATGCGGGCGCCGATCTCGGGTGCGGCGGCGCCGTTGCTGGCGCGGCAGACCAGCCACGCACCCTCACGCACCATCAGGGCTATGGCGCAGCCGGAAAGAAAGGCCTGGGCGCGCAACAGGGTGGCGCTGATCTCAGCGATGGGCTCCGAAGGAGCTTCGGCCGGCGGGCTGGGGGGAACGCTCGTAATCTCGGTGGTATGCATGTGGGCCATAACGTCTCCCACGCTGCGCGGAAATGCAGCGCAATTTGTTCTGCATATGCTGGAACGGACTGCCAAATGCCGCAAGTATCGGGGGAACAGGGGACGGCAGGACATGACCCGGTGAGAGGACATGGCCGGTGGTAATTGGGGAATCGGGGAATTGGGGAATTGGGTAGCTGGGGGTCCAAAAACCAAAGACCTCAACACAAAGGGGACCAAGGCTGGCACAAAGAGCACAAGGAAGACGGCTTGATATTGATTCAGGCACGGATTTCGGACAGGATGGCGAGAGCGTGCTGGAAGACCTGAGAGAGGCGTTCTCCCGGCCCTGGCGGCCGGTCCCGCGCTGGGCGCTGATCGCCTGGACCGCGTGCTACGGGCTGTTCCTGGTGTACGCGCTGCGCAATCGCGAGGGCTTCCTGTTCGTCGACAACGTCAACCTGGTGGTCCACGAATCGGGGCACGCGCTGTTCGGCTGGTTCGGGCAGACGCTGGGGCTGTGGGGCGGGACCATCATGCAGCTGCTGGTGCCGCTGCTGCTGGCGGCGTCGTTCGCCTACAGGCGGCAGACGGCGGCGGCGGCGTTCTGCCTGTTCGTCTTCTTCGAAAATTTCCTCTACGTGGCGACGTACATGGCCGACGCGCGCATCCAGCAGCTCGACCTGGTGAGCCTGGGCGGCGGTGACGGCCCGGTGGAGCACGATTGGTACCTGATGCTGTCGCAGCTGGGGCTGCTGCAGCAGGACAGGAGCATCGCGGCGGTGGTGCGGACCCTGGGGTTCCTGGGCATGGCCGCGAGCGTTGGCTGGCTGTGGTTGCGCGGCGGGGCCGCGGAGAAGACGCACGCGGCCGGAGCTTAAGAAAACCTCACCACAAAGGGCACAAAGGCTTCACGAAGGACACAAGGGTCAGCGGACCTCGCGCATCTTGCCGGTGTTGACGTCGTAGATGAAGCCGCGGACGGGCACGTCGTGCGGGAACCAGGGATGCGAGCGCACGCGCGCGATCTGCTCGCGCACGCTTCCCTCCAGCGAACTGAAGCCGCCGAAATGGGCCGGCCCCTGGGAGTGCATGCCGTACTCGCGCTCCAGGCGGGAGCGAAGCTCGCTCTCGCGGAGATCGAGCAGGCCGCAGTCGGTGTGCTGGATGACCATGATCTCGCGCGTGCCCTTCAGATGGACCGAGATCAGGAGCGAGCGCAGCACGTCGTCGCTCACCAGGCCTCCGGCGTTGCGGATGAAGTGGGCATCGCCCGGATTCAGGCCGAGCATGGCCTTGAGCGGCTGGCGCGAGTCCATGCAGGAAACCACCACCAGTTCACGGACGGGTTCGGGAGACAGGTGGCCCCAGGCGAAGTCGCGGGCCCAGCGCTCGCAGTTGAGCAGCACTTCGTCGATCACGCTGGCGGGCGAGAGAGGTTCGGCGTTGGCAGCAGACATAAGGGCTCCACTATTGGCCGGAAGGCTCACCGCCGCCGGGCTTGACGAGTCCGGTGCGCACCGCGACCTCGCCCAGGGTGGTGCCGATCTTGCGGGCGACGTTCACCAGCGGGCCAGCGGGAGTGCCGGACTTGCGCTTGGGGGAAGACTTGCCGGTCTTCGACTTGGTCCTGGCAGGTTTCTTGGCGGCGGTCTTGCGGGTGCTAGGCATGAGTTCTCCTGTATGGCGGGGCATTCTACTGCAGCGCGCGAGCAAAAAAAATGCCCGCGGCGCGGGCGGCGTCGCGGGCGGGAGCGGTTGACCTAGCCGGCAACGAAGGCGGCGATGGCCGCTTCCTCGGAGTCATGGACCGGAAAGACGGTCGTGAGTTTGGTGGTTTCCAGCAGACGGGCGACTTTGCGCGAGGGGCGGGCGAAGCGCAGCTTTCCGCCGCACGAGGTGGCCGAGGTGTAAAGGCTGAGCAAAGCGCCGATCCCGCTGGGATCGACGAAGAACAGCTCATTCAGGTCGAGCACGACCTGAGGGTTGCGGGTGATGAGTTCGCGCAGCCAATCGGTGGCGGCCGTCATGGCCGGTCCGAGGACCATCCGCCCGGCGAATCTCACCACCACCACGTTCCCGGCGTGATGCGCCCGTACCGTGAGCTCCATCCTGCACCTGCCTGCCACTGGGATCTGTAAGTCCGGGATGAATAAATGCGCCAACAGCCGCAGAATCGCCCAGTTCCGCCGGGCCAGCAAGGTAACCGAGGTAACGGAAGGGGGTGACCAACGAGGTGCGGGGCGCTACAATCCTCGACATGCAGAGCAGCCGAATGAGGTGGCTCCGGCAGATCTTGACGACGCTCTGCACCTGCCTGCTGCTCACGGCCGTGGGCCGGGCCGATGACCACCCGAACCTCTCCGGACAATGGAAGCTGAACCTGGAGAAGAGCGATTTCGGAGCCATGCCCCCGCCTGATTCGCTCGTCTACGGCATCCGCCACAACGGCGCCAGCCTGCTGCTCGACCTGGAGCAGGACGGCAAGAAGACGCACCTGGAATTCACCACCGACGGCGAGGAACGGGTCACCGACTCAAGCCGCGACAGCGAGCTCTGGACACGGGTGTACTGGGCGGGGCCGGTGCTGATCTTCGAAGCGCGCGACAAGGCCCGGCCGGCGCACGAGAGCCGGGGCGTCAGGTGGACCAGCCGCTGGACCGTCTCCGAGGACGGCAAGACCCTGTCCGTCCAGAAACACATCACTACACCGCAGGGTGAGACCGACCAAAGACTGGTCTTCGAGAAGCAGTAGCCTTTCCCCCACCAAGCAGAAGCCCTGGCCGGAGCCAGGGCTCGAGTCACCGCAACCAGGAATCAGACGGAGAACCCGGGACGGCCGCGGGGCGGCGCCGGGGTCGAGGAGAGCGCGGGGGGCAGGTTCACCTCCGGCTTCCAGAACGGGTTATCGAGGCCTGTAGGAGGCAGACGCTCTTCCTTCAAGGCCGGCTTGCCGGGGTCGGGAGCAGCCGCCACGGCCTGTGGCGCCGGATGACAGAAGCAGGGCGCGTGAGTCTCGTATTCGACGTTGCAGTACGGACAGATCATGGCAGCTCCTCCGCGAGAAAAGTACATCTCCTTCATAGCCGCATCGGCGTCCAGAGAGAAACGCAAAATTCCAATCGCAGCTATCGGAAAAACCGGGCGGGTTCAATGCGGGAAGAAGGGCGTCGCGGAAACAACGCGGCGGGACCGATGCGCGGAGATCTCAGGGCAGCGGCACGTACTTCTGCAGCCAGTTCAGTTCTTCCCGCACCTTGATCTTGCCGTGCCAGGGATTCTTCTTGAGCGAATGCCCCTCGCCGGGAAACACCAGGAGAGAAGAGGGCACGTTCAGGGTGTGCAAGGCACGTTCCAGAAGGTAGTTCTCGGCGGCGCTGACCCGGATGTCCTCGGCCCCGACCACGATGTGGGTGGGCGTGCGCACCTTGTTCAACTGCCAGAGCGCGGCTTCGTCGTGGTACATCTGCGGAACCTCCCAGGGAGCGCCGCCGAGGAAGAAGGCGTCGTCGAAAGTGAGGTCATCGTTGCCCCAGTTGGCGGCGTGCTCGACGGCGCCGGCACCGGTGACCGCGGCCTTGAAGCGCGAAGTCTGGGTGATAAGCCAGTTGGACATGTAGCCGCCGTAGCTGTAGCCGCCGATGGTCAGCCGGTCGGGATCGGCGATGCCGTCCCGGACCAGCGCGTCCACGCCGGTGAGGATGTCCTTGCCCGGGACCGAGACCAAGTGGGGCACGATCTCGCGCATGAACTTGTCGCCGTAGCCGCTGGAACCGCGGTAGTTGGGACGGAACACCAGCCAGCCGCGGCTGGCCGCCAGGATGGCCCACTCGTACCAATCGGCGCCGAAGCGATCGCCGTCGGCGTCCTGCGGTCCGCCGTGGATCAGCACTAGCGTGGGCAGCTTCTTCCCCCCGAATTGACCGGGGGGATAGACCAGCATGCCCTCGACCTCGGTGCCGTCGTCCGACTTCCAACGGTAGGGCCTGCCCTGCGGCAGTTCGCGTTCGGTGAATAGCTTGTTGAATGAAGTGATGGCGGTGGCCGAGGCCGGCGAGCCGTCACTCGAGAGGTACACCTCGGACGGAATGTTCAGCCGCGAATAGACATAGGCGATGGCAGGCGCAGCCTTGGCGACGGACAGCTTGCCGTAGGTCCCTTCCTGTCGCGAGAGGGAGACGGGCGCGGCCGCCGGCGAGGTGATCCGTAACAGGGGCTGCTGCGTTCCTTGCTGTCCGGCGATCACCAGGGCCCCGTCGGGCTGCGTGGCGAAGCTGTCCACCGCTCCCAGGAATTTCTCGCCCCAGCGGCGGACCTCTCCCGCCGGGGTGACCGAGTAAACGCGGTTCTGCACGTCGGAGTACTTGCTTTCGACCGCTCCCATCCGCACCATGAAGAAGAGCTCGCGGGAGTCCGGGCTCCATCCCAGGTCTTCCTCGATGGCCTGGTTATGGGTGAGTTGTCGCGGCGCGCCGCCGCCCGCCGTCAGGTCGAGGAGGTAGATCTCGTAAGCTTGCGGCGTCTCGACGCGCTGGGAGATCGAGTCGGTGTCGAAGCCCAGCCACTTGCCGTCGGGCGACGGGGCAAGATTGCGGACACGCAACGGAATGGTGGCCAGCAGGACTGCGCCCGGAGTGAGCGCGGTTTCCTCCTTCGCATCCTTCTCCTTTTTCGTTTTCTCGTCCTCAGCAACGGCGCTGCCGGGGGTGATGGCGAGGGCGCGGGAGGTGGCCTCGGCCAGCGAGATGCGCGCGATCACGTCGCCGCGCTCGCTCTCGCGCCAGTGGGTGACGTCCTGCCACTCCTTCTTGTAGGCCTCCCGCTTGGCCTTGCTCCAGGGGACGCGGGTGGAGAAGTACAGGCCGCAGGAATCGGCGCTCCAGGCGAAGGCGTGGACCTCCTCTTCCCCGCGGGTGACGGCGAAGGCCTCGCCGCCTTCGGCGCTGATGACGTAGAGGTGCGCCGGTTGTTCCTTGGCGGGCTCGGCATCCTGCTTGACGCCGACGTCGCTCTGCGGCGTGCGGTCGGAGAGAAAAGCGATCCAGCGGCCGTCCGGCGACCACTGGGCATCGGAATCGTGGCCGGACTGGGTCAGCGGGACCAGGGCCCGCGTGCTGGCACGCCAGAGCCACAGGTCCTTGCGGTAGCGGTTGTTCTCCCAATCGGCGCGCTCGGTGGCGATGACCACCGCGCGGCCATCGAACGCGATTTTCACGTCGGAGATGGAGACGGAATCGAAGTACTCGTCCAGCGTGATCCGCGGCTTGTCGGCCGCGGACAGTGAGGACAGGCAGGAAAGCAGCGCCGCGAGAACATGGAGGAATGACTTCTTCATGGAATTGATGGAGCATTCGCCGATGCGGCGGCGACAGTGCATGTGAAGGTGACGTCGGGGGCGGCTTTGCAGTCGCCCCCGGGGTCTCGAGTTCAGAAGCTGAATCGCAACCCGAATTGAATGATGCGCGGTGGATAGGTCGAGGTGACCTGGCCAAAGGTGCTCGAAAAGATGTTGAGGTCGGGCATCTGGAATTGGGTCGAGTTCAAGATGTTGAAGAATTCGGCGCGGAAATCCACCACCAAGCGCTCACCCGAAAGCGGGGTCTTCTTGCTGATAGCGAAATCGAAGTTGCTGCGGCTCGGTCCCCGCAGGTAGTTTCTCGGGTACGTGCCATAACTTCCGGGCGCGTAGATGGTGTTGTCGAAAACGGTCGGATCGAAATAGAAGCTGCCGGTGTTGCCGCCCAAGGTCTGGATCTGGTGTGGGTTGAAGATCGGCACATTGTTCGTGTTTACATTGACCCGGGTCAGTAGCGGGTCGCCGAAGCCTGAGGTCCCGGGGTCAGCAGGATCCGAGTCAGACAACTGCCCGTTGAGGTCCATGGGGAACCCGCTGCGCCAGGTGACGATCGGATAGATACTCCATCCCTTGACCAGGCGCTTCGGCCCGGAAGACCAGGCACGGTCAAAGGGCAGGTCCCATCCTCCGCTGAAGACGATGCGATTGGTGACGTCGTAATCCGAAACTGCGCGGAATAGCTCGTGGTTGTATGCCGGCACCTGCGAGTTGACGTTGCGGAAGCCGGAGGCGTTGTCAATGGACTTACCCCAGGTGTAGGCGAACGTGAAATAGCTGCTGCTATACCAGTGGCCTCCGGTGATGCGCTTGGTGAGGCTGGCCTCCAGGCTGTTGTAATTCGCCCGAACTACGTTCTGGAATTCAGGAAGAGCACCGAAGGTACAGGCATAGGTGTTGAATACACAGGTGCTATTCCCCGGCAGGAGGTTGAGCACACGATCGGTGGTACCGGGCACCATGGGATTGGCGTCGGCCAGGGCGGTCTGGCCATGGGTCGAGTTGCCGACATAGGACACTTCCAGGACCAGCCCGGTCGCAAGCTCATGCTGGATGCTGAGGTTGTACTGGTAGGTGTACGGGGTCTTCAGGTGGGGATCCACGAAGTAGAGGCCGATCCCGTAAGGCAGGAACGGACTGAAGTCAACGTTAGAGGCGGGCGGGGTCGAAGGAAATGGGTTTGTGTTCCCGCTGGCCGCATAAGGCGTGCTCATATCGTTCGGAGCAGCCAGGATCGGTGCGGCTGGAAATCCGAAAAAGCTGTAGCCGAAGAAAGGCGGCTGACCGTTGAACTGAAGGTTGTCCTCGCCCTTGAGGAAGTCATAGAACATGCCGAAGCCGCCGCGCACGCTGGTTCGGCCATTGCCGAAGGGGTCCCAGGCGAAGCCGATGCGGGGCGCGAAATTGTTGCGGTCGGGGAAGTTCGAGCCGTCCGGCGCGCCCGCGTCGCCGGGGAACACCAATCCGCTGGGGGCGTTCACAAAGCGCGTGGACTGCGGTGCTCCGGGAACGATGGAAAAGGTGCGCCCCTGAGTGTCCCGCTTGGGCGAGTTGTACTCGTAGCGCAACCCGTAGGTGATCACCAGGTTCTTGCGCACATGCCACTCGTCCTGCGCGAAAGCGGCGTAGGCCTTGCTGCGGATGTTGGACGGCGCATGCGAGGACTGAAAGTAGATGTTGGGAAGCCCCAGCAAGAAATCGGCAAAGGAGTTTCCGCTGTAGCAGGGGACGGGTGGGCTGCCGCATAAGGAAATGAAGTCAAACTCCCCGTCTACGTAGAAGTCGTAGTTGGTGTTGTCCTGATACGGCGAGAACAGGAAGCCGAACTTCATGGTGTGCTTCCCCTTCACCCAGCTCAAGGTATCGGCCCAAGTGAAGGTGTTGTCGGTTTCGGTGGTGGGC
Organism: Terriglobales bacterium; assembly: GCA_035543055.1. Lineage (NCBI taxonomy): Bacteria > Pseudomonadati > Acidobacteriota > Terriglobia > Terriglobales > Terriglobales bacterium. The sequence goes on from DATKKJ010000048.1 coordinate 25,530, forward strand.
CCCTGCGGACTGAATCCGACGTCCAGGCCGTTGTCGAAAAAGAGCCGCGTCGGCCCGGTGACCTGGTCGGGAGTCACGGCGATGCCCAGCTGGGCCGGGGTAGGCAGCTGACTGGCGGGAACGCCGTTTGCACTTGCCGGAATGGCCTGGAAGTGGGTGATACGCTGGGCCGTGAACCGGGCCTCGTTCAGCAGCGACGCAGAGAAGGTGTGGTTCCAGGCGATATTGGCGAACCAGCGATGATTGTCGCTGGTGCTGCCGAAGCCTAAGGCATCCGACGGAGTCGATCCGAAAGTGTAGCTGAACGGATTCAGCAGTGGGTTCCGTCCCCAGCCCAAGGTGGCGCTGAGCTTATTGTTGGGATTGAACTGCGCATCCAACTTGGTCGTGATCTGATCGCTGTTGTCGGTGCTGGTGCCGCGCGGGAGCCTGGAGCCGCTGGGATCGGAGGAGATCAAATTGGCCGTGATGTAGGCCGCGGCGACCGGGTCGATCTTGGCGGGGTCGATAATGGCGTTGGCCGCATTGGCAACGTTCGCTTGATAGTAAGGATTGGCCAGGAGGAAGGCCGCGACGTTGGGATCCGGCCCATTGTTCACCGCGTGGGAGAAGTCTCCTCCCAGTTCCGCCGGGGTGAAGACCGGCACCGCCTGACCGGTGATCCCTTGGGTCTGGCGCTGCCCGCTGTAGCTGAGGAACCAAAAGTACTTGTCTTTGCCGTTGACGACGCCGGGGATGTAGATGGGGCCGCCGAGGGTGGCGCCGAATTGATTGCGCTTCAGCACATCCCGCGGGATTCCCTGTTGGTTGTTGAAGTATTTGTTGGCGTCGAGGGCGTCGTTGCGCAGGAAATCGTAAGCACTGCCATGAAGTGTGTTGGTCCCGGACTTGGTGACCACGCTGATGATGCCGCCAGCGTTGCGTCCGTATTCCGCCGAGTAGTTGCTGGTGAGGATTTTGAACTCCTGGACCGTGTCCGGGCTGGGATTGAAGATCACCTCGTTCCCGAGAATGCCGTTATTCACGCCGCCATCCAGCAGGAAGGTGACGGAATCGGACTTGCCGCCGGCGATGCCGTAAGTCCCCTGCTGTGCGTTGTCCGTCGCGCCGGGGTTCACTTCCGTGACGCCGGGCTGTAGCAGGGCAAGGTCGAGGACGTTGCGGCCGTTCAGGGGCATGTCCTGGACCACGCGTTCCGTGACCGTCTGTCCCAGGGTGGCATTGACGGTATCCACCATGACCGCATTGGCTTCGACGGTGACGGTCTCGGTGCGCGCGCCCAGTTCCATCTTCAGGTCCATGCGCAACGCCTGGTTGATCTCCAGCTTCTGGGCCTCGGTGAGCAGCTTGCGGAAATTGTCGCGCTCGGCGGTGATGCGATAGTTGCCGACCGGAAGATTCAGGACCTGGTAGTAACCGTCCTTGTTGGTGACGGTGTGGCTCTTGACGTCCGTGGCAACGTTGATCGCGGTCACGGTGACGCCCGGCAGGACGGCGCCCTGTGGGTCCGTGATCGTGCCCACAATCCTGCCTGTGGCTTGTTGCGCGAACGCGGGCGCAGCCAGCAGAACGCAGATGGCCAATACGATGCTTGTTTGGAGAACATGGCGGAAACCGCGATGCAAACGGTTCATAGCCTCCCTTTTTCCAGAGGTCTGTCTGAGTCTGTTCTCGATCTGACAGCAGCAACCGAAAAAATTTGCCGGACTATACATCGGGGTGCGAGGCGAAATCAAGGTAGAACGGGCCTCTGCCCCGGTTGCCAGATTGGGAAAGAGCCGCCAGCCCGAGGTGGGCGCGGGGGTGGAAGGGTGTTACTGTTTCCGGCCAGCAGGTGCGAACGTGCCGCTGGTCGTGCCACTGACGGAGGTCGGGCAGGAATCGCTGTCCCTGGCGGGAGGAAAGGGCGCGCAGCTCGGGGCCATGCTGCGCGCGTCGCTTTCCGTCCCCGACGGTTTCTGCGTCACCACCGAGGCCTTTCGGGCGGGGATGAGCGATGAACTGCGCGCGGCGATCGTCCGCGCCTACCGGGCGCTGGGCTCGCCGGCGGTGGCGGTGCGCTCCTCGGCCACTGCGGAAGACCTGCCGGATGCCTCCTTCGCCGGACAGCAGGACACCTACTTGAACGTCCGTGGCGACGACGCCGTGGTGGTGGCAGTGCAGGACTGCTGGAAATCGATGTTCACCGAGCGGGCTGTGGCCTACCGCCGCGACCGCAACATCCCCGACGCCAGCGTCGCCATGGCAGTGGTGGTGCAGCGCATGGTTGCCGCCGAAGCTGCCGGGGTGCTGTTCACCGTTCATCCTGTCAGCGGGGCGATCGATGAACTGGTAATCGAGGCGGCGCTGGGGCTGGGCGACAAGGTGGTCTCGGCGCAGGTAACGCCCGACCGATACCGCCTGAAGCGCCGCTCCCCGCATGAGGTCATTGAGCGTGAAGGCGAAGAAACCGCTGCCCTGCTAACGCCGCTGCTGGGGCAGATCGCCGAGCTGGGCCTGGCCTGCGAGCGTCTGCTGGGACGCGCCGCCGACGTGGAATGGGCGGTCGCGGGCGGGAACATCTTCCTACTCCAGGCGCGGACGGTCACCGCGGCGGGAACGCGCGCGCCGGTGGTGCGCTTCGGCAGCCGTTTCAATGCCGAGTTCGCCAAGACCCACTTGGTCTTCTGGGGCAATTACAACATGCGGGACACCATGCCCTTCCCCCATACGCCCTTTTCCTGGTCCTTCTGGAACTACCTGGTGATGCCGTGTTTCTTGAAGGGGGCCGGATTCATCGAGCATGCGGACGAGTGCGAGATGCTGCCGGCAATCGGCGACCTGGTGGACGGGCGCGCCTACTTCAACATGAACTTCTGGAGCGCGTTGTTCTCCCCAAAGCGGTTTCCAAGGCTGTCCACGCGTTTTGCCGGGATGTTGGATGCGGAGCTGCCGGAAGTACTGGGGCCGATCAACGCTTCCGGCGAACTGGTGCCGATGAAGCTGCCTTTCAGGGTCTGGCATGGGGTGCGGGCGATCTACCGGATCTGGTCGAGGGCTAACCCCAAGCAGGCGTGGAAGGACCTGGAATTCAGCCGGCGCGAGGTGGACGAGTTCAGCCGCACCGACATGCGCCTGATGAGCGAGGAGCAAATCGTCGCGCTCGCCCGGCACTTTGCCACCGAAAACATGGTCCGGACGCTGTTCCCGCTGCTTGCCTCCGGGCCCTCGCTGCCGGCGGCGACCATCCTGTCGTGGTGCCTGGAGAGGTGGGGCCTGGCGCACCTGCTGCCCCGCCTGATCTCGGGACTGGGCCGCAATCCGACGGTGGAAACCGCACTGGCCATCTGGGACCTGGCGCAGAAGGCGGACGGAGAAGTCCGGCGCGTGTTGGCGAGCGAGGACGTCACCCGCATCCCGGAGGTCCTGGAGCAGTCGGAGGCAGGGCAGGAATTCCTGGCGCAGATGGCGGAGTTCCTGAAAGAGCATGGACACCGGGCGGTGCGGGAGTTCGATTTCTCCTGCCCGCGCTGGCGTGACGATCCGACCTTCGTGTACGAGAGCGTTCGCAATTACCTGGCGCACCCCTCGGGACAGGCCACGCCGCGGCAGCACTACGAGAACCAGAAGAAAGAGCACGCCCAAGCGAAGGAGGACCTGCGGCGGGGATTGCACGGGCATCCCCTGCGCCGGCTGCTGGCGGCGAAGCTGGTGCGGGTGATCGAGGAGCGGATGCCGCTGCGCGAGGCGTTCAAGTTCTACACCCTCTACGGGGCGGCGCACGCCCGCGACCTGCTGCTGGAAGTCGCGCGGCGGCTGGCGGAGCGCGGGCTGCTGGAGAAACCGGATGACTACTTCTTCCTCTCCATCCCGGAGATCGAGAAGCTGTCGACCGGCCAGTTGGACCAAGCGTGGGTCCGCGAGCAGGTGGCGGTGCGGCGGCGCGAGCTGGCGGCCAACATGCGCATCGATCCGCCGCTGATCGTGCGCAGCGACGGCAAGGCGGTGATGCGGCCGGCGCCTGCCGGCCAGGTGATGAAAGGCGCCGGGGCTTCGCCCGGCGTGGTGCGGGGGCCGGCGCGCGTCCTGTTCGATCCGACCGACGGGGCGCGGCTGCATACCGGCGAGATCCTGGTGGCCAAGTTCACCGACCCGTCGTGGACGCCGCTGTTCCTGACAGCGGCGGGGCTGATCATGGAGGTCGGCGGGATCGTCAGCCACGGGGCGATCGTAGCGCGCGAATACGGCATCCCGGCTGTCGTGGGGGTGAAGGGCGCAACCCGCATCCTGCGCCAGGGGGAACGGGTGGAAGTCAACGGCAGCACCGGCGAAGTGATTCGGATCGAAGAGCGACGCGCAGTCGCAGCAGGCGCGTAGCGAAGGTGGGGGGATATGTGTCGGTTTGATGTGCTAGCGCTTTACCTTGCGCCGTGTCGCACCCACAGCGGCCAAACCCGTGCTCAGCAGCAACAGACTTACCGGCTCGGGGGCCGGCGCAGGAGTTCCGAACGCCTCCACGGTCACCGTAAATAGAGGGTAGCCTTCAAAGACTGGGGGCCCCGAGACTCCGGCCGTAACCGTGCAGGGCAGAATCTGGTTGAACCCGAAGTCGCAGTCCTCCTTTTGGACGAACTGGAACCCGGACATGGTGATGGTGAAATGGGTCGGGGTCGAGCCTGGCGCTCCCCACGGCCCCACGCCTTGGCCGCCGCCCCCGAGCCCCCCGTCCGGAAAGTACCATATGAACCAAGAATCCACCGCGCTGCTGAAATCCGCGGCAATGGCAGCGAAGTTCGCGTCCGAGGCGGTGAAGTCAACGGACTGGGGAGAGTTGGAGGGCGCGAAGTTTGCCGTGAAACAGGGGTTGCAGGTTATGTTGATCGGATCGTATGGCCCCGCCATGATCTCCAGAAAGGAACCGCTGATCTGGGGCGCTTGGGCGAAACCCGCGCTGACGCTGATTGTTCCGAGAAGAGTATCGGCTGACCCGACAGTGGAGGCGAACAGCAGCAGAAGAGAAACCGCGAGCAACCCGGCAGGCCTTTTCATACAAGACTCTCCTCACTGGCCAAAGAGAAACTTAAGGACGGAAAAAAGACGAGGGCTTGGCTACTGAGGTGCAATTTGGAGACCAACGCCGGTCTCGCATTTTCAGCGAGTTAGGTGGACCTCCTCCCCCCCCGAGATGCACGAGTTTGCATCATAAGTGAAGGCTACCGGACATCCCTTGGCTCTGCCAGCTGGCGCTCAATCGGCCGCCGACTGGCGTTGCTTGAAGTGCATCCCCCTGCGATAAAGCCCGTCGCTCCCGACATCGAACACCCGGTTGTAGCGCGCGCGATAGTTCTCCTGAGCGGCGCTGGCGGCGAGCTCGATCAGTTGCTCTTCAGAAAAATAGCGCCGCAGCTCGGAGTAGAGCCCGTCGCTCACGTTCGACGGGGTGTCCGCCATGGCGTCGGCCATGCGCAGCAACGCGGCTTCCTGAGGCGCGAAGCCTTGGAAGTTGCCGTCGCGAATGGCGCTGATCTCATCGTCGCTGCTTCCGTACATTCTGCCCCCGGCAGAATTGGCGTCGATTCAGAACGGACATCCGACGCGCACCGCCGTCCGCAGCATCACCAACGATCGCAGCCGCGGCAGCACCTGTGCTTTCTGGCCGAGCAGCCATTCAGTCAGCACACCGACCCAAAATACGCGGGGCACGCGGGCCTGGATCTTCTGCGGAGTCAGGTCACGACCCAGCAGCTTGCGCACCTTCTTGAACACCTGCCGCATGAGGAATGAAGTCTGTTTCGGATCTACCCCTTCGACTCTGGCCACGTTGCACTTCCCTGCTTCCGGCGATTCGCCGGTTCCATAGGATTTGGATTCCATCGCCCAAGCGCTGGATGCACGAGTGTTTCGCCCGCTCGACGAGCGTGGGCCTAGGAATGCTTGTCGCCGATGAACTTGAGGAAGCGGCTCACGATTAGCGGGACCACAGCGGCATTCGCCTGCTTGCGTCCGAAGCCAAGATCATGACCAGCTCCCTCAACCAGCAGGAGCGAGCTTCTGCCACCGATCAGGCCGAGCGCGGCTTCAATCTCCTGAGGGGAGGCGAACGGATCCTTTGTGCCCTGCACAAACAGGGCCGGAGGTCGGAGCTGGGGAAAGTGCCGTGTTCGCTGCTGCCCCGCTTTGCCGGGAGGATGGAGTGGATAAGACAACAAGAGCAATCCCGCGGCCAGGTCGCCACGCTCCGCTGCCACCATCGTGGCCTGGCGGCCGCCGTAGGACTGTCCGCCGAGAAACGTTTCCCCCGGAACAAGCGTGCGCAACGCTTCGACCGCCCTGACGATCCCCGCCTGGTCCGCGACGGCTGCCCCGGCCGACGGAGGACCGTGCGGCCGCTTTTGCCGGAACGGAAGATCGAATCGGAGGACGGCGAACCCGGCCTCGGCGAAGGCCTGTGCCAAGGCCACCAGCAAGGGCGCGCTGCAGTTGGAGCCGGCGCCGTGGGTCAGCGCCAGGGCAGCCTTGGGCGTGTCCGGGCGATGCAGCACCCCGCGCACCGCAGGCTCTGTGGAGTTATCGAGAATGGGCTCTTCCCGGTGCAAAGTTAGACCTTTAGCGAGCCGCGGAACGCCCTAGCGGCATAATAGGATTCCGCACCGTTGTGATACACGAAAACAGTGTCGTAGCGGCGATCACAAAAGAGGGCGCCGCCGAGTTTTCTGATATCAGAAGGTGTTTTCACCCAGCTCGACGTTTTCGTATCGAAGTTTCCGAGTTTCTGCAACTCTCGATATTGTTCCTCTGTTAAGAGCTCGATGCCCATGGCAGCAGCCATATCAACAGCGTTATCTTCCGGCTTATGTCCTTTCCTTGACTCCAGCGCTTCACGGTCGTAGCAAACACTTCTGCGGCCTTTAGGGCTTTCCGCTGAACAATCACAAAAATTGTACTCGCCCGTCTTTTTGTCAAGGCCAACAACGTCCGGTTCACCGCCAGTTCTTTCCATTTCATTGAGTGCCCACAGTTTTTCAGCATTCGCTTCCAGCTTTGCCTGTACTTGAGCCCATTCAAGACCTTTATGGCGGTTCATGTTCTTCTCAAAACGGGTTTTCAATGCTCTGAGTAGTTCTTCACGTTGTTTCTTTGAAAGGGTTACGTTTGGCATGGGCTTTATCCTTAAACGGGCGGCCGCTCGCGTTTGCGGTCTGAAGCGGGCTGTGGGGCCCGTCCCCACCCATTGACGCTGCTTGGATTTTCGGAGTCTAAGTTCACCGGGATCTCCCCGCGAGTGCGGCGTTCGACTGATTTGCTGCCGTGGCGAGCGAGGATCTGCCCTCCTTCGGCCCCAGCCAGCGCGCGACTGGGACGCCCAGAGTGCGGTTCTCGGGGCGCAACGCCCATGAGACGAGCGCCAGCGCCGCGATGACGAGCGGCGCTGCGATGTGGCCTACATACCCCGCCCCCGCATTGGCGGCGCCAGCGACGGCGTTCGTGATCGCGGCACCCGTCAGTTCGAAGGTCATCCCTGCGTAGGCCCATTCCTTGAGTCGCGGAAACCTAGGTACAAGGATCGCGATGCCCGCGAGCATCTTCCAAACGCCGAGGATCGGCCCGAAGTAATGAGGGTAGCCCAACTTGACGAGCCCGGCGATCGATGCTTCGACGAAGGTATTCACGAACCCGCCGGAGGTCATGACGAACGCGACCAGTGTGGTGCAAGTCCAGTAGGCGATGCTCCTCGCTTTGGTGACTCCCATCTTACGAGCCTCCTTCGAATTGCTTTGCGTACTCGGCGTTCAATCGCTGCCAGCCGCCGAACTTCATGGCCTCGGCGCCGACGATGCGTCCGATAGGAGTTCCGCTGAGAAGGTGATCCAGAACATCGAAACAAATGTGCCACCCGGCGGCGCCCCACGAGATGAAGCGGCGATCGATGTTGTGCCAGAGCGTGAGGCGCGTGCCGCTGCCGAGCGCCTCGAGCTCCCAGCGGAGGTCGCCGCCACCCCAGCTGTACTCGAGCAGCCTCGGCGCCTCGGCCCGCTTCACGGTGGTCTCGGAGACTTGCGGTGTCGGCGTCCCGACCGTCGAGAGCTTCACCGGCCCCACGGCAGCCAGGTTCCGATCGACGTCGAAGGGCGCCCATTCGCGCAGATGCACCGGATCGGTAAGCGCCTGCCAGACTTTTGCCGGCGAGTGGCGCAGTTCCCGGACGAGAATGAGCGTCCACTTCTCTCCGTCCTTTCGTACCTTTGCCCCGCTGGCCGGACCGGGTGCGTACTGTTCGCGATCGGTCATCCTCTCCTTGTCTTCTTTTTCGTCAGTGTTGATTGATCCATACGGTCAAGGTGGCGTTCGAGAGCATCCAGGTGAGCGGACCAGAACCGGCGGAACGGAGCCAGCCAGGCATCCACCTCCTGAAGCGGTGCAGGTTTCAGTCGATAGAGACGACGTTGTGCGTCCACCGTGGATTCCACGAAACCGGCCTCGCGCAGCACTCGCAGGTGCTTTGACACGGTCGGCTGCGGCATACGAAGTTGACGCTCGATCTCCCCCACCGACTGTTGTGACGAGACCAGCAGGCCCAATATCGCGCGGCGGTTCGGCTCTGCGATGATTTCGAACACAGATTCCATGCTCTTAATATACTCCAAATGGAATATACGTGTCAAGGTATATTAAGCAGGAGCCCGTGGGCACCCGTGCCAGGACGGAAGCCCGCGCGGGTTCGAGCTTCGGGCGTGCCGGGCACTGTAATCGCAGTCGCTGTGAGGTGTGACTTCTGTCATAGACGGGGCCGGGTCTGAGGTCCAGTCTCTACCTTATTCATTCTTCATAGGTGGTGTCGTTGGACCACCCGCAATACCAGATCCGAGTCGCAGACCGGGAGTATTGGCGCGAACAGATCAAGTGCCAGTACGCCTGTCCGGTCCACACCGATGCGCGGGGCTACGTGCGCGCCATCGCCGCCGGCGATTACGAGCACGCCTACCTGATCGCCCGCGGGCCGAATCCCCTGGCTTCCATCTGCGGGCGCATCTGCGGAGCTCCATGTGAGGCCGCCTGCCGCCGGGGCAGCATCGACCAGCCCATCTCCATCCGGGCACTCAAGCGTTTTGTCTGCGAGAAGTTCGGCAGTGAATCCCGGGCCGACGCCGGTGCCGGCTTGTTCCCCTACCTGAAGAGTCAGAGCGCCGAGCGGCAGTGTGACGACCTTGACGAGCTTCGCCACCTCCTTGATTTCCTGGCTGACTCCCAGTTCCCCCAGCCCAGCGGCGAACGCGTCGCCATCATCGGCTGCGGGCCGGCCGGCCTGGCTGCCGGCCACGATCTCGCGCTCATGGGATTCCGCCCGACCATCTTCGAAATGGACCCGATCCCTGCCGGCATGCTGGCCACCGGCGTCCCCGGATATCGCCTTCCGCGCGCGCTGATCCAGGCCGAAGTCGCGGTGATCCAAGCCATGGGTGTCGAGATCCGCTGTAACGTCCAGGTGGGCAAGGATGTGAGCTTCGACGAACTGCGGCGTGACTTTGCGGCAGTGGTGATCGCCTGTGGCGCCAAGCGCTCGCGGGCGCTGCCCATCCCCAATGCGGGCGCCATCGGCGTGCTGGGCGGCGTGGATTTCCTGCGCGACGTGGCGCTGGGCAAGAAGGTGGAACTGGGTGAGCGGGTCATCGTGGTCGGCGGCGGCAATGTCGCCTATGACGTGGCGCGCACCGTGCTGCGGCAGGAGGAATACGACGTCTCGCGCACCGCCGCCCGCATGGCCGGAGTGCGCCAGGTCAATCTTGTCTGCCTGGAATCGCTGGAGGAGATGCCCGCGGACACGGTGGAGATCCTCGAGGGGCAGGAAGAGGGTGTGCTGCGGCACAACAGCTGGGGGCCGAAGGAGATCCTGGTCCGTGAGATCAACGGCCAGAAGTTCGTGCGCGGCGTGCGCTTCGTCCGCTGCACCCAGGTGTACGACGAGAACAAGCGCTTCGCCCCGAAGTTCGATGAGACTGTAACCACCGAGGTCGAGGGCGACACGGTGCTGCTGTCGGTCGGGCAATCGGCCGACCTCAGCTTCCTGAATGCGGAGCGCGACGGCATCCAGATGCGCTCCCCACAACAGATCGTCAACGATCCCGCCACCTGCGCGACCTCTGCGCCTGGGGTCTTTGTGGCCGGCGACATCGCCTACGGGCCGCGGCTGATGATCCACGCCATCGCCAGCGGCAAGCAAGCGGCTCGCTCCATCTATCGCTATCTGCGCGGCCGGGAGATTGCGCCGGAAGAGGTGCAGTTCCACGCGCCTCTGGAGCATTACCGCAGGGAAAAGCATTACGAGCGCCGCGCCCGCCTGCACATTCCCACGCTTTCTGCGGAGCAGCGCCTGAGGGACCCTTCGTCGCTGGTGGAGGTCGGCTACGACGACGAACAGGCGCGCGCCGAAGCCGGGCGCTGCCTGGATTGCGGCATCAACACGATCTTCGACGGTGAGCGTTGCATCCTGTGCGGCGGCTGCGTCGATGTCTGCCCCACGGTCTGCCTGAAGCTGGTGTCGTTCGATCGCATCGCGCCGGCGCCTGAATTGCAGACGGCAGTGAACACGCTGGAACTGGACCCGTCCGACCTCTCCGCCATCATCAAGGACGAAGAGCGCTGCATCCGCTGCGGATTGTGCGCCGAACGTTGCCCCACGACCGCCATCACCATGGAGCGATTCAGTTTTGCCAAGGAGTGGAAGCCATGTCCCGACTCGACCCACCCCGCGTGACCCGGCGCAGCTTTCTCAGTATCGCGTCGCTGGGCAGCTTCATCGCCGCGGTCGGCACCGCGGCCGCCGGGCTCTTCCGTCTGCCCAACCCGGCAGTGCTGCCCGGGCCGGTGCGGCGCTTCAAGCTGGGCGCTCCGGAGCAGTTCACGCCCGGCACCGAAACCCTGTTCTCGGAGGAGAACCTGGTGCTGTTCCGCGATGACGAAGGCTTCTACGCGATTTCCACCACCTGCACTCATCTGGGATGCATCGTCTCGCGCGCCAAGGAGGGATTCGCCTGTCCCTGTCACGGCTCGCGTTTTGACGAGCGCGGAAGCGTAGTGGGCGGTCCGGCGCCGCGCCCCCTGCCCTGGCTGGAAGTAAGCCGCGCCGCCGATGGACAGCTCGTGATCAATGCCGACAACGAAGTGCCCGCCGGCACGCGCTACCGCGTCTAGGAGGCGAACCATGGCAACCGCGACCCAGGAATTCGTTCACAACCTGCGCGAACTCCCTCATACCGTGAAGGACGCGTGGTTCCGCCTGGGCAAGACGCCGGAATCCGAGCGCGAAGAATCACAAGCCACTTTTCACAACCTCTTCCTGCACATCCACAGCGTGCGGGTGCACGTGCGCACGCTCAGCCCGACGCTGACCTTTGGTCTGGGTCTGATGGCGGCGGCGACGTTCGGCATCACCGTGGTCACCGGCCTTCTGCTGATGGTCTACTACAAGCCTTCCACGGACCTGGCCTACCAGTCCATCAAGGACATCCACTTCACCGTCTACACCGGGCGATTCATCCGCAACATCCATCGCTGGGCGGCGCAGTTGATGGTCCTGACCGTGCTCCTGCACATGGCGCGGGTGTTCTTCACCGGCAGCTACAAGAAACCGCGGGAGTTCAACTGGCTGGTCGGATTGGGGCTGCTGGTCCTCACCCTGGCGCTCAGCTTCACGGGATACCTGCTGCCCTGGGACCAGCTTGCGTATTGGGCCATCACCATCGGGTCGAATATCGCCAACTCGCCGCGCGAGCTGACCGACGCGGTGGGCGTCACGCGCTGGCTCGACCCCGGCGGTTTCCAGAAGCGGCTGCTCTTGGGCGCGAACTATGTCGGGCAGGACGCGCTGATCCGCTTTTACGTCCTGCACGTGTTCCTGCTCCCCCTGGCGCTGGTGACCCTGCTGGGCGTGCACTTCTGGCGCATCCGCAAAGACGGCGGCCTCGCCCGCCCGGAAGACCCGATGGGAGGCCCGGCCGAGTGGGGCGGCGCCCGCCGCACGGTTTTCGAGCCCGTGCCCACCAAGACCTACGGCCTGATGGCCCTGGTGAAGGGCAAGCGCCCTACGGTGAACCGAGGGCCGGAGAACACGGTGATGGCCTGGCCGCACCTGTTCTGGGCGGAGCTGGCCGTATTCATGATCACCGTAGCCGCGACCCTCATACTCTCCTTCTACTGGGACGCGCCGCTCAAGGAACTGGCCAATCCTGGCATTCCTGAGAACCCGGCCAAGGCGCCCTGGTACTTCCTCGGCATCCAGGAGCTGGTTTCGTACTCCGCGTTCACCGGAGGACTGCTGATCCCGCTGATCGTCGTCGTGGGGCTCGCGCTCATCCCGTTCCTCGACCGCAGGTCGGGCGGCGAAGGCGTGTGGTTCGGGACGAAGGGGGAACGCTCCGTCTTTCTCAATTCCCTGCTGTTTGCGGTACTCGTGACCGTGGGCATGCTGATCTTCACGGTGGACTACGGCTGGTTGCGCAACTGGTTCCCCGAGATCCACCAGCTCTGGATCATCACCTTCAACCCCGGCTCGCTGCTGGTGTTGATCTTCGCGGCCTGGTCGCTGGTAGTGCTGAGGCGCAGAGACTCCGTGCGGCTGGCGGCAGTCGCGCTCTTCACCTGCTTCCTGGTCGGTTTCACGATTCTGACTTATTTCGCCACCGTCCACCGAGGACCGAACTGGCATTTCTATTGGTGGCCTTCGCAGTGGCCGGTGCACTAGGGGGATGAGATGAAGGATCCCTCGCGCATTTATCGCTGGACCGTACTCGGGGCGAGCATTCTCACCATCATCTATCTGCTGGCCTCCGCGGCCCACGAGAACTACTTCACCCAGTGGAGCGGCGTGCAGCGGCAGTACCGCGAGATCCTCCGGCAGAAGGCCACCGACGCGCGCGGCCGCGAGTTGCAGAGCAAGTTCCGCATCGAGCTGAAGCAGGTCAGCCTGCCGGCCCTGGGGACGGTGGACCGCTGTGTCACCTGCCACAACGGCATCGACGACCCCAGGATGACCGATGTGGCATTGCCTCACCGCGTCCACCCTGCCGGCATCCTCGACATCCATCCGGTCGACCGCTTCGGATGCACCATCTGCCATCACGGCCAGGGCCCTGCGACCAACTTCCGCGACGCCAAGGCCGAAGACGCTTTCTGGGACTATCCTCTGCTGCCCGCGGAGTTGACCCAGGCCACTTGCGTCACCTGTCACGACGCGGAAAAGCTGCCGGCGGCGCAGATCCCGCTGCTGGCCGCTGGGATGAAGCTCTATCGCGAGAAGAGCTGCGGTTCCTGCCACAAGCTCGGTGGACGTGGAGGCGCGCTTGGGCCGGCGCTCGATAACGAAGGCGCCAAGACGCGCCACCAGCTCACGATGGCGAACCTGAAGGCGCCGCACACCACTTGGGGATGGCAGGAAGCTCACTTCCGCGATCCCGGAGCGGTCGTAACCGGCAGCCAGATGCGCAACCCGACCGTCACCCGGCAAGAGGCGCTGGCGCTGACCGTATACATGCTTTCACAGTGGAAGCGCGACATCCCCGAGAGCTACCTGGCGCCGGACAAGATCGAGCAGAAATACCGCGCCTTGCATCCGGCGCCGCTCTCCGGCGAGCAGGTTTACCGGCAATATTGCTTCGCCTGCCATGGCAGCGGGACTTACAGCCGCTGGGACAAGACCTTCAAACGCTTCATTCCCGCGGTGCGCGGTATTTCTCTGGTCGCGGCCGCCAGCCCCGAGTATCTGGCCGGCAACATCCGGCAGGGACGGCCTGGCACGCAGATGCCGGCCTGGGACAAGCACGCCGGCGGCCTGCTGCCGGAGGAGATCACCGCTGTGACCGAGTACCTGCGGGCCGGAGCTCCTGTGCCCGAGAAGATGCCCCCGCTCACCCTGTCGGGTGACGCCAAACGGGGCGTAACGCTGTTTCTCGGCAACTGCGCCGGTTGTCACGGCATGAATGGCCGCGGCGGGGTCGCACCGGAGATCGGCAACCCGGTCTTCCAGAAGGCGGCCAGCGACGAGCTCATCGTCCGCACCATCCGCCACGGACGGCAGGGCACCGCGATGCCGGCCTTCCAGCGGCCGGACGCGCCGGCGTTCAGCGATCAGGATGTCGCTGACGTTCTCGCCTACGTGCGCACGCTGGGGGAGCACAAGCGCGACAAGGCTGTTGCGCAAAACGCGATTCCAGCGTCTGGAGGTAACCATGAGCGATAAAGAGCAGAAGAAAAGCTGGTCGCGGCGCAACTTCATTGAGACTGCGGCGCTGGCGACCGCGGCCCTGGCGATCCCCGGCTGCTCGCGCAAGGAAAAACCGGTGCTCAGCACGCTCGTGGGCGACTTCGATCCGCTCCGCACCTATCCCTATCGCGGCTGGGAGGACTTCTACCGCAAGATCTGGACCTGGGACAAAGTGGTGCGTTCGACGCATTCCGCCAACTGCACCGGTTCCTGCTCCTGGAAGGTCTATGTCCGCAATGGGGTGATGGTGCGCGAAGAGCAGGCGGCCGACTATCCCCGCATCAGCCAGGACCTGCCCGACTACAACCCGCGCGGTTGCCAGAAGGGCGGCTGCTTCGTGGAGTACGTTTACAGCCCGCAGCGGCTGCGCTACCCGCTGATCCGGACCGGCGAGCGGGGCGAGGGCAAGTGGCGGCGGGCCACCTGGGACGAAGCGCTCACGCTGGTCGCGGAAAAGCTGCTCGACAACGTTTACCACCACGGACCGGATACCAACACCTTCTTCAGCGTGATCCCGGCGATGAGTCCGGTGAGCTTCTGCGCCGGCTCGCGGCTCGCGCACTACATCGGCGGCGTGTTCCTTTCTTTTTACGATTGGTATTGCGACCTGCCTCCGGGTGAGCCGCTCACCTGGGGCGTCCAGACGGAAGCCTGCGAATGCGCTGACTGGTTCAACTCCAAGTACATCGTGCTCTGGGGCTCGAACATCTCGCAGACCCGCATCCCCGACGCGCACTTCGCCTACGAAGCGCGTTACAACGGCGCCAAAATCGTCTGCATCTCGCCGGACTACAACGCCAGCGCGACCCATGCCGACCTTTTCTTCCAGATCAATCCCGGCACCGACGGCATTCTCGCCCTCGGCGTGGCCAAGCTGCTGATCGACCAGAACCTCATCGACATCCCCTACGTCAAAGAGCAGACCGACCTGCCGCTGCTGGTACTCAAGACACGCAAACGCTTCTTGCGGCAGTCGGATGTGGAGGCAAAGGGCAAGGAGGATGTGTTCTACGTCTGGGATACGAAGCAGCAGCGGGCCGTGCCCACGCCCGGTTCGATGGGATCAGACAAGAAGACCATCGAGTTGAGTGGCATCGATCCGGCTCTGGCCGGCAGCTTCAGCGTCCGCTTGGCGGATGGTACGACCGCCGAGGTCACCACCGTCTTCGAGATGCTGAAGCAGGAGCTCGCGCAATACACGCTGGACAGGGTGGCCGCTCGCACCGGGCTCCCGGCAAAGGAGATCGAACTCTTCGCCCGAGAACTCGGCACCCGCAAGCCCGCGATGATCATCCACGGCGCCGGGACGAACCACTGGTTCCACAACGACCTGATCAACCGCTCGTTCATCCTGCTGGTCGCGCTCACGGGCAACACCGGCAAGAACGGCGGGGGCTTTAACCACTATGTCGGCCAGGAACGCATCTGGCCGGAGCACGGCTTCTTCCAGCTCGCCTTCCCCGAAGGGCGCAAGAAGCAGCGCTTCCAGAACACCACGCTGTGGAGCTATGTCCATTCCACCAGCAAGGACCCGCACCTCTACAACGGCAAGCCCATCGACTGGTACATCCAGGAATCGGTGAAGAATGGCTGGATGCCGCTATGGCCCAAGGGCGGCCGCAAGCCGCGCGCCATGGTGGTGTGGCGTGCCAACTATCTCAACCAGGCGAAGGGCAACGAGATCCTGGAATCGTCCCTGTGGCGCGATCTCGACCTCATCGTGGACATCAACTACCGCATGGACACCACGGCGCTTTACTCCGACGTGGTGCTGCCGGCAGCGAGTTACTACGAGAAGGTGGACCTCAACTCCACCGACTGCCACAGCTACATCCATCCCTTCGGCAAGGCGCTCGAACCGCTGTTCGAGAGCAAAACCGATTGGGACATCTTCCACGCCCTGGCTGAGAAGATGGCGGAGGTCGCGTCCAAGAAGGGCTTGAAGCCCTTCCGCGACGACGCCTTCGAATGGAACCGCGACTTCACCAAGCTGGCGCACGACTGGACGGGCAAGGGCGCCATCCTCACCGACGAGCAGGCGGCCAACTTCATCCTGGCCAACGCGGAAGAGACCAAGGGAATGACCTACCAGGGGCTGCTAGAGAAGCCACAGCGCTTCGTCGCCACCGACCCCGAGTCGTGGAACAGCGACGTGGAGAACGGCATCGCCTACACGCCGTTCAAGCACCAGCTGGAGAAGAAGCGCCCCTGGCGTACCCTCACCGGGCGGCAGCAGTTCTACATCGACCACCCCTGGTACCTGGAACTAGGCGAGGCCCTGCCCACATTCAAGGAACCGCTCCCCGAAAAGTATCCGCTGTACTGGAATACGCCGCACGGGCGCTGGTCCATCCATTCCACCTGGCGCGACCATCGCGCCATGTTGCGGCTGCAGCGCGGCGGGCCCATCGTCTACATGCATCCCGACGATGCCCGCAAGCGCGGCCTCAAGGACAACGACTGGGTCCGCATCTACAACAACGTCGGGCAATGCGTCTGCCGCCTGCAACTCCTGCCGGGAGAGAAACCGGGACGCGTCACCATGTATCACGGCTGGGAGAAGTATCTGGGCTTCCAGCAGGGCGGCTGGCAGTCACTCACCTACATCAAGATCAAGCCCACCCAGCTCATCGGCAAGTACGGACACGTCAACTTCCGGCTGAACTACTGGGGGCCGACCGGCAACAACCGCGACATCAAGGTCGAGATCGAAAAGGCCAGGGTGTAAGGGAGAGGCCATGTCAAAACATCAATATGCGATGGTCATGGACCTGAACAAGTGCCTGGGCTGCCAGACCTGCACCATCGCCTGCAAGAAGCTGTGGACCGACCGCGATGGCACCGGGTACATGTACTGGAACAACGTCGAGACCCGCCCCGGGATGGGATATCCGCGGCAGTGGGACCGCATCGGCGGCGGCTGGAAAGACGGCCAGCTGCAGCCCAGCCCGCTGCCCACCATGGACGATTACGGACACGCCTGGGAATTCGACTACGAGCAGCGGCTCTACGAGGGAAAGAAGAAGCCGGTCATGCCCTCGCCCGCCCCGCAATCGGGCGTGAACTGGGACGAGGACGTCGGCGGCATGAACGGCGATGAGAACTACTTCTTCTACCTCCCGCGCATCTGCAATCACTGCACCTATCCGGCGTGCCTGGAGGCGTGCCCGCGCAAGGCCATCTACAAGCGCGACGAAGACGGCATCGTAGTCATCGACCAGGACCGTTGCCAGGGCTACCGCTACTGCATCAAGGCCTGCCCCTACAAGAAGATCTACTACAACGAAGTGACCGGCAAGTCGGAGAAGTGCATCTTCTGCTATCCCCGGCTGGAGAAGGGCGAAGTGAACGCCTGCGCCGCGCAGTGTCCGGGGCGGCTGCGCTTTGTCGGCCTGCTCGACGATCCGGAGTCGCCGGTACATAAACTTGTGCTCGTTCACCGTGCAGCGCTCCCGCTGTTTCCAGAGAAGGGCACGCAACCCAACGTCTTTTACGTCCCGCCCTTCAATCCTCCGAAACGCGGGAACTACGACAAGAGCATCCTGGAAGATCCACGTCTGCCGCTCGATTACCTGATCTACCTCTTCGGCCCCGAGGTACAGGACCTAATCACACGCCTGGAGGCCGAGCTGAAGACAACACAGGCTGGCGGACGCAGCGAACTTCTGCAACTGCTGATCGGCCGCGACGCGGAGACACGGTATCGCATCAAGCCCGAGTTGGTTCAGATCAAGCTTTAGGAGTGATTGCCATGCACATTCGTCGAGGCGCGTTGCTCATCGCCACGGTCGTTCTGGCGACGCTTGCCGGCGCGCAGGCCGGCAGGACAACGGCAGGCCAGACGCTGAACGCGACGGCGCTGCCGGTCCCGGCCGGCGCCCTGCTCGATGGCTCGGCCGCGTGGAGTCAGGTCCCCGTCCACCGGATCAGCCTGAACCGCACGCCGCCTTTGTATGACACGGATGAGCCGGCGACACTGGAGGTCGCGGTGCTCGACGCCCGGGTCGCGCGCGCCGGCGGCAAGCTGCTGGTGCAGATGTCCTGGGCCGATCCCACCCAGGACTCCGCTGCCCTGCCGGAGGTGCCGAAGACCGCTCCAGAAACGCGGTTCCTCAAAGTCCCCACGGAAGCCAATGACCGGTTCTTCGATGCGGCCGCCGTCATGTTCCCCGAAAAGCCGGGAGCGATGGCTCCATCGCTGCAGATGGGAGACTCCGAGGACCCGGTGCAGATCTACTACTGGAGCGCGGTGCGCGGGCCGATGGTGATGCAGGCTGCCGGACGGGGCACCACTCACCGGAGTGGAGCGACCTTCCCCGCTCGCAGCCTCTACGAGAAGGGCCGGTGGACCGTGGTCTTCGAGCTGCCCGACCTCGCCGGGGGCACGCCCTTGGCGTTCGCCGTGTGGAATGGGAGCCAGCAGGACCGCGACGGGCGAAAGTACTTCTCCGTATGGCAGGTCCTGAAGTGAGTGCATCCATGGCAGTAGCCGGCGAGACGCGCACTTCCCCGAGATTCGATTGGGAAGACCTCGACCTGTACAGATTTTTCGCGTTCGCCTTCGGAGCACCCTCACCAGAGCGCTTCGACATTCTCGCGCAACCGGCCTTGAGGGCTGCGCTTCCGGAGCTCTGGCGGCGTCTGGGCTGCGCGGGAGGTCCCCCGGAGTTTGACTGGTTCACGGACTATGCGGAGTACGAAGCCACCTACATCGCCCTGTTCGATGTTGGTGTCCCCGAGCCTCCGGTCCCACTTTTCGAGTCTGCGCACGACAAGACGAAGCCGGCGCAGGAGATCGCGCTCGAGAACACGTGGTTCTACGACACCCTCGGGCTGAAGTGGGATTCAAACCAGGCTGTCCCCGACTATCTCATCACCCAGCTCGAGTTTCTGGCGGCGGTGCGCTACACCCGGGAAAATGCGCCGGACACCGGCGCTCTGGCGCAGCTCGAGACGGATTTCCTCCGCCGGCACATGCTCAACTGGGTCCCCGCGGCGAGCGCCAAGCTGTCTCGGGTTGCCGATTGTCCCTTCGTTCCTCTCCTGATCATGCTTGCGGTCGTCCTACAGGGCGATTCGAAGCAACGCGCAAGCGGTTGAGGCCACCTGCGGCAAATCAGTGAAATCGCTGGAAGGCTGCGGAAACACAGGGCTTGCAACGGGGATGAGTTGGTGAGCGCGGAAGGAATCGAACCTTCAACCTACTGACCTGCTATCAGGAACCATAAACAAATGGTTTCAACGGTTTCCCGACCCCTCTTTTGGTAACAAGTAGGCAGTTTCAGCCATGGTTGTTACCAGATTTGTTACCACGTCTCATTACTCACAATTCACTCACTCTCTCCGGCGACTTCTAGCCGCCAACAACGCTTGTCCGCCTGGCTGCCGGTTCTACAGGCTTGGTCTGCGTAAGAGGTACTGTTGGTTTAGAGGGGACTGAGTCGGCTCACTTCTCATACAATGGCATTCAATGTCGCGGAATCGCACGCACATTGCGCTCCTCGTGGCGGTGCTTGTGTCCGGGCTGCCCGCCCAAGTTACGCCTGCGGTTTCTGATCTGCCATCCGACCAGCAACTGATCGCGTTCCTGACGCAGTCCATCGCATGGTACCGCCACCTCGGGGTCGAAACACAAATCGCGGCCAATCCGGTCGATGTTGTGTTTCTGGAAGACAATCGGGTCATCGCAGCGCAGATTCTTCAACTATCGTTTGATTTCGCAAGAGCCGAGGCATCGGTTGCGTCTTTATCTCCGCGCGGAACCCAACAAACGGACACTGCGGCCGCGGGCGGCGCCTCGCCGGAATTGGCGCGGGTTATTCAGGTGCAAGCCCAGGCGGAGATTGCAGCCCGGGAAGCAACCCAGCAAATGGAGGATCTCAAGAAGCAGCTTGTGACCGCGCGCGGAGCGGACCGCCACAAATTGCTGGCTGCCCTGGATGCTACGCGAAGCCGCCTGGATCTTCTCAATGCAGGATTGGCAAGTCTTCACGAGGTAGTTGAATTTGCGCGAACAACTGGAGGGCGCGGCACCGGCGATTTAACCTCCACCGTCGAGGACCTTGCACGAACTGTTCCCAACGTCACTAACGCGGTTCCACCATCGAAAACGCTGAATTCCGATCTGGGAGCGGCCATCGGACCACGCGGTACCGGCATCCTCGGTATCAGTTCGGAGGTTTCAGCGCTGGCGCGAAAACTTCGCATCGTCGATGAAGAGATCCGCGAAACTGCAAACCTGAGGCTATCTACCCAAGCGCTCCGTAATCCTCTCGCCGCTTACTTTGACAAACAGTTCTCGGTGATGGCGACTAAGGTGCTTCAGGCTAACGATCCCCAGGCGTTGCAACTGCAAAAGGCGCAACTGGACGAGCTTCGAGGCAGGGTGAAGGCGCTTGCGCCGGCAATTGTGGCGCTGGATAAGCAGATCGTGCTGCTCGGCGCCTACACCTCCCACCTTAACACTTGGCGTGCAGCCGTGGTCAGCGAAAATGAGAAGGCATGGAAGAACCTCATTTTGCATGTGCTTGGGGTCGCGGTAGTCATTGGCGCACTGCTCATCATAGGTGTGGTTGCGCGAAGGGCCACTCGACGCCACGTGCGCGATGTTGAGCGCCGGCATGTCATGCTCGTGGTCCAGAGGGTTGTCCTTTGGTTCACGATGGTGGTGGTCGGCGCGTTTGCCTTTGCCTCCGACTGGACGTCTTTGGCTACGTTTTTCGGACTTGTGACGGCCGGGATCGCGGTAGCGCTTCAGAGTTTCATCGTCTCCGCCGCTGGTTACTTCGTGCTGGTGGGAAGGCGCGGAATACGCATTGGCGACCGAGTGCAGATTTCAGGGGTCATGGGGGACGTGACCGATATTGGTTGGCTGCAATTCCAAGTCGGGGAGATCGACAGCCGAACGCAGCAGCCCACGGGCAACGTGGTTACATTCTCGAATTCATTGGTATTGTCGTCGCCGGCTACGGGCCTATCGAAGCTGAATCGGGACTACGTGAAGCCCCCAAAAAAGGAAGCTGCCGCCACAACAGAGCGCTAGACTACGGGCTGCCTCTCACATGTCCGGATCGAAGCTGCCACATCCAAAGTGCTACTCTGCCGCCGCACTTTGGCTCAACTCCCTTGGCTTTCGCATCACGATCATGCAGACGGCCCCGATGACTGCCCAGAAGATGCTGCGCGCGCGCCGGCACAATGCAAGAGTCAATCCGGTAGTGGCCGGCACACCCAGAAACCTGGCAATCAGCATGTTCCCTCCTTCGTAAGTCCCCAGGTTCCCCGGGTTGAGCACGCCGAGAAGGTTAATGATCTTGGTGAGGCCCTCGACCACGAAGGCGCCGACCGCCGCGACGTGCGTTCCCATGAAGCGCAGGATCAGAAACACTTCCAACACCGCCAGCGCGTGCCACAAGAAATTCAGGGCCAGGCCCTTGGCAAAGGCGGCGGGCGCAACGCGATAAAACGTCAGGAGGTTGTGTTCGGCTGAATCGATGATCGGTTGCCGGGCGCTGACC